>JBHHXV010000121.1:0-6753 GCA_046757225.1 bacterium | reverse complement strand
TTATGACCTCTTCAATATCTTTTACCGCCTCATCGTATGCCTGTTTGAGATCTTCGTTTCCGCCCAGGGCGACATTGGAAACAATTTTTATCTTGGAAGTAAGATTGTCGAAGATAAGAACGGTTTTGCAGAAGAGCAGTTTTATGTCCGGAAGCTGCAATTCATCCGGCAGATTATCCGGCAGGTCTTCAATAAAACGGACCGCGTCATAGCCGATATACCCCACTCCCCCTCCCAGAAACCGCCCGGGCAGATCATCGCAGGCCACCGGCCGGTAGCAGTTCATTAATTCCTGTAATTTCGAGAGCGGATTGACTTCTTTAAAGTGCCGGCGATCTTTTCCCTCACATATTTCTACTCTATTTCCCCGGGAAGAAAAAACCTTGTCCGCTTTAATGCCGATAAAGGAATATCTTCCCCAATGCTCCCCTCCCTCGGCGCTCTCCAGGAGAAAGGCATGTTCCTTGTCCCGGGCGAGTTTATAAAAAGCGGACACCGGGGTTTCCATGTCTCCTAAAATTTCCCGGCAGACTGGAATCAGGTTTCCCTTTTCCGCCCCGGACTGAAAAGCGGAGAAATCCGGTTGATACAGCACGTTTACAGGTAACTATCCAATTTCGCTTTTATTTTCGGCGCCGGAAGAGCTCCTACCAGGGTGTCCTTTAACTCTCCTCCCTGGAAAAGCAGCATGGTGGGAATACTGCGCACACCGAATTTAGAGGCGGTGCTGCGGTTTTCATCCACATTAAGTTTGGCGACCACGACCTTTTCCAGATACTCGTCAGCCAGTTTTTCCAGAGTGGGGGTAAGCATCCGGCAGGGGCCACACCACTCCGCCCAGAAATCCACCAGCACTACCGGGTTGGACTTGATCGTTTCCTCGAAACTGTCATCGCTTAATGCCTGAATATTATTCGAAGCCATTATTATCTCCTGTTTAATTTGTTTTCCCTTGCCCTTTATAGCAAAAACAGGCAGCTTATGTCAACCGGACCCTCATGGTTTTCGTCATTATTGGCAGGTCTGCCGTAAACCGGAATTTTAGGTATTGACAGAAATATAATAATAAGCTATTCTTGTCGAGCAGTGATAATAAAAGAGGGGATTTAGTCAATGGATCATGAACAAGGATTTGACGAAGAATATACTGACGATGCCTACAACGACAACGACTTTTACGCAAAAGGCGTCTTGTGGACGGTAATCGGGCTCAGTCTGTATGCCGGCTTTGTCGCTTTCCTGAAATACGTTGTTTTACTGTTCTAAATTAGTTCAATAATCAATTGCGCATATAAAAACCCAGCAAACTTTGTTGGGTTTTCTAGCCTAATCTCGCTTCAACCAGAATTCCTGAATCTGATTTTCTGGTTATTATTCTCCCGATTATCCGGCCTCCCTTCCTGTGGAAGAGACTGTACCGATGCAACCGTTAAGAATCCTCCATTATCCCGATCCAGTTCTCCAGAAAAGATCCCAGGCGGTATCGGGCTTTGACGACCGACTGCTTGACCTGGCCGGACGAATGATAGAAACGATGTACCAGGCCCCCGGCGCGGGGCTGGCCGCTCCTCAGGTGGGTATTTCCCTGCAACTTTCGGTGATTCATCTTCCCACCGGGGAAAAGGAAAAACGTAATCCCCTGATTTTGTTCAACCCCAGGATTATCGAGGAAAAAGGCCGGGTTTCGGAGGAGGAAGGTTGTTTAAGCATTCCTGATTTTACCGCTAAAGTATCCCGGTCCAAATACGTTAAAGTCGAATACCTGGATGTCGATTCCCGGGTGGCGGTAATCGAGGGAGAGGATTACCTGGCCCGGGTGCTTCAGCATGAAATCGACCACTTGAACGGTATTCTCTTTATCGACCGTTTAGGCAGACTGAAGCGCGACCTGGTTAGAAAAAGGCTGCTCAAACATATCGCCCCTTCCGGTTAATTCAAAAATCTTGTAAACCCGCGTTTATCTGCGTCCTATTTTTCAAATATACTTGATCCGGTCTATTCAGGTTGAACTCAAGGGGGAGAAAAACCGCAAATCCGGGAACAGGCTTCCGGGTAGTTCCCTTCTATAATCCGGCGGCGGAAATACCACATACCAAGTGAATTCCAGGCGGCGATAAAACCCGCTGGGCCGCAGTCGGCCAGTTCACAGGCGTACCGGCGGCAGCAGGGGGTCAGGAAACCGCGGTAATTAAGGGCAGGCATAAGAAAGGGAGCGGAGCATATGCTCTTTTCGATTAAGGGCGGATTACTGGTATCGGTACAGGCAAAGCCGTATTTCCGGCATTCCCTTTCCATCTCCTCCCTCCAGCCGGGAAATAAAGAATCATCCATAGCCAGCCCGGCTTCGGCCCGGGAGCTAAGGGGATTGTAGCGTTGATAGTTAACGGCGATTAGATGGGGAATTTCCTGCCGGCGCAGCAGCCGGGGGAGCTTGAGCAGGGAGCGGTAATTCCTCCCGGACAGCACCGCGTAGGCGATCAAAGGAATCGATGACTCTAGGGCGAAACCCTTGACCGATTCCAGCAACTTGTCAAGGGAATATCCCCGGAGCGCTTCAAAGGTACGCCGGTCGCCGCCGTCGATACTGAAAGAGATCGAGTCCAGACCCAGGCCGGCGAGCTTGTCCGCCAGTTCCCTGAGCAGGGTTCCGTTGGTGTTGAGGGTAACCCGCCGGGCAGACCGCTTAGACAACTTAACGATTTCGTCAATACGGGGATGAAGCAGCGGCTCTCCCAACCCGCCGATGCCAATGGCGTTGACCCCGGCCAGCGGTCTTAAAATTTCTTCCAGCAGATCAACGGACATATCCCCCTGCCCGTGGGAGATCATTTCCGGGTCGTTCCGGGCGCAGAAAAGGCAGCTCAGATTACAGCGGGTGGTCGGCTCCAGCACAAGACGCTTCGGCAGGTGACGGCAAACAGTGGAAAGCTTGATTTCCTTTAATTTTCCGGCCATAACTTACGCCTTCTTCCCACCATGCTGTAGGCGGAAAAGATAAGAACATACGGCATGATCGGAATATTATATCTCCATGACGCCTGGACAAGCATATGCCCGGCCGTATTGTACAGGATTAATAATAAGGGAATGACGCAGATAAAGTTCATCCTGTTTCCCCAAAAAATAAAGGATGACAAGAACAACAAGATGAGAGGGGCGTTAAAAATCAAGACCAGATACCTTCTCAGGAAGGGCGTATGAGGGCTTCCGAGATTCAGCCAGATAATCTTCAGCCTTTTGAGGCAAACGATCAGATAACGGTAAGGGTTGCTTTTAATCAACTCCCAGGCGGCCCGGCGTAACATTCGATCTTTTTCCGCTTCGTTCTTTTTTGAGAAATCGGCGCCATCGAAATATTCCCGCGGTGCAATGAGGTTGCCCTCAGCCTGAAAGAACCGGTCACCAGGCAAATCTTCCCCCTCGATCTGGTTGTAATACCAGATATGTCCCAACATGGTGCTGGAGGGCACGAAAACCTTGAACATCCGGTAATTACGTATCGCCCAGGGAGACAACATCAAACAGAAGCCGAAGGAAAACCAGAAGGAACCAAGCAATATGGCTTTCAGTTGCTTTCGGAAGTGAAAAATCAAGACCGGTAACAGAACCAGGGGAAAGAAGAGGGTAATCGGCCGGCAGAGGACGGTCAATCCCAGGAGAACGCCTCCTGAGAAAAAGTTCAGCCGGTGAAGGTTCTCTTTGATAAAAAGCATATGCAGGCTGAACAGGCAGAGCAGCAGGGTAAACAGCGGTTCACTGTAAAACGACAGGTTGAGCACCATGGCGGGAGCATATATGGCCCACAGAAAAGCGGCCAAAAGGCCGGTATACTGGCAGCCGAACAATTTCCCGGCCGTTTTCCAGATGATGAAGCAGGTAACGCTCTCCAGAACCATCTGCATGGTAAGGGCGATGGGCAAACCTTTTTCGAGGCCGAACAACCAGAGTATCGAGGCCAGAAAAACAGGATAAACTGGCCCTCTCTTGGCTGATTTCCGGCCGGAGGGATATTGATATCCCTTTCCCAGGGCAAAGGTTTTGGCGATATCCAGCCACCCATCGACGCTCTTTTCCCAGTGAGAGGTTTCCGGCAGCAAATTATACCGGTTTATTACCTGGGGAAACAAACCCCGGCGAAGAGCGAAACAAAGAACCAGTATCATCAATATCGGCAGTCTGCCCTGCCATATCTTCTGTGCCATACGCAGCTAGAGGATAAAATCGCTCAGGTCCTGATCCTTCACTATTCCCTGGAGTTTTTCCTGGACGTAGCCGGAGGTTATCTTGATAGCCTGCGGCCCGATATCCGGGGCCTCGAATGACAGTTCATCAAGCAGGCGCTCCATAATGGTATAGAGCCGCCGGGCGCCGATATTTTCCATCCGCTGGTTTACCTCGCTGGCTGTCTGGGCCAGCTCGGAAACCCCGGAGGAGTCGAATTCCAGGCTGATTCCCTCGGTACCCAGCAGTTGCGTGTACTGGATAATCAAAGCGTTCTTCGGCTCAGTAAGGATCTTGATAAAATCATCCTTGGTCAGGGAATTAAGCTCCACCCTGATAGGAAACCGGCCCTGAAGCTCGGGGATCAGGTCGGACGGTTTCGACTGATGAAAGGCGCCGGCCGCGATAAAGAGGATATGGTCGGTCTTTACCATGCCGTATTTGGTGGAGACGTTACACCCTTCCACAATCGGCAGCAGGTCGCGCTGCACCCCCTCCCGGGACACGTCAGGAGAGCTTCCTCCCCCCCCGCCGTTCCGGGAAGCCACCTTGTCGATCTCGTCAATAAAAATAATACCGGACTGCTCCACCCTTTTAATCGCCTCTTTCACCACTTCGTCCATATCGATCAGCTTCTGAACCTCTTCCTGGCCGATCTGTTTTCTGGCGTCTTCCACCTTCATCTTTCTTTTCTTGCTTTTTGAGGGGAAAATCCCCCGGGGCAGGATATCCTTGAGATTAATGTCCATCTCTTCCAGGCCGGCATTGGAAAATATTTCCACCATGGGGGCGGCCACCGGCTCCTCCACCTCCATTTCCACGATCTTGTCATCAAACTTACCCTGCTTCAGATATCTCCGGAATTTCTCTCTGGTGCCTGAGGCTTTTTTCTCGTCCTCAGGCTGGGATTCGTCGTCACTTTTGGGCGGGGGAAGCAGCAGGTCGAGAAGCCGTTCCTGGGTCAGCTCCTGGGCTTTCCCTTCGACCCGTTCCTTGATCTCTTCTCTGACCATGTTGATCGCCTGGTGGGTCAGATCACGGACGATCGATTCCACGTCCCGCCCCATGTACCCGACTTCCGTAAATTTGGTGGCTTCCACTTTGAGGAAGGGGGCTTTGACCAGCCGGGAAAGCCGGCGGGCGATTTCGGTCTTTCCCACCCCGGTCGGGCCGATCATGACAATGTTCTTAGGGGTAACCTCTTCCCGCATCTCCGAAGAGAGCTGCTGCCTGCGCCAGCGGGTCCGCAGGGCGATGGCCACCGCCCGTTTTGCTTCGTTCTGACCGATGATATATTTATCCAGTTCCCCGACTATCTGCCTGGGAGTCAAAGATTCGGGTTTCTTGTTCTTCATGCTCATAACTCTTCAACCGTAATATTCTCATTGGTGAAAACACATATTTCCCCGGCGATCTTCATCGATTCTTCCGCTATCTTTCTGGCGTCCAGACCGGAATGGCGGATCAACGCCCGGGCGGCGGCCATGGCAAAAGACCCACCCGAACCTATCCCCACAATCCCGTCATCCGGTTCGATCACGTCACCGGTGCCGGAAATTAACAGGGAAGAGTCTTTATCCGCCGCTATTAACAGGGCTTCCAGTCTTCGCATCGCTTTATCGGTGCGCCAGTCTTTGGCCAGTTCCACGGCCGAGCGCATCAGGTTGCCGTTATACTGCTCCAGCTTGGCACTGAACCGGTCGGACAAAGCGAAGGCATCCGCCGCCGACCCGGCGAATCCGGCCAGGATCTTTCCCTGATAGAGCCGCCTTACCTTGCGGGCTTTATGTTTCATGACCGTATTGCCGAAGCTCACCTGGCCGTCCCCGGCCATGACGAACCTTTCCCGGTGCCTTACCGCCAGAATGGTGGTGGCGTGAAAATCAGGGTTATGAGACATTTACGACTCCTTATAAATTTTAAGCCTTGGGATGGGCTTTGTCATAGACTTCCATCAGGCGGTCCAGACTGACATGGGTATATTTCTGGGTGGTGGAAAGGTTTTCATGCCCCAGCAGTTCCTGGACATCCCTCAGGTTAGCCCCGCCGTCCAGCAGATGGGTGGCGAAGGCATGCCTCAGGGTGTGGGGGCTGGCCTGTTTTATAATAGCCGCCCGCTGCAAATATTTTCCCACCAGCCGCTGGATGCTTCTTACGGAAATCCTGGCGCCGTATTTATTAAGGAAGAGGGCGTCCGTGTTTTTCGGGTTGAAACCGTCCCTGGCCGCCAGGTAACTGGCGAGAGCCGCCTGTGCTTTTCCCGGGCAGACCGCCAGCCGCTCCTTTTTTCCCTTGCCTAAAACCGTAATATACCCCTGGTTCCGCTCCAAGTCAACACAATTGAGCCGGACCAGCTCACTTACCCGAAGGCCGGTTCCGTAAAGCAGTTCCATAACCGCCCGGTCCCGGCTGCCGAAACGGTCTTCCGGGAACTGCTGTTCCAGTAACGCCCAGACCTCGTCCACGGACAGGGCCTGATAAAGCCTTTTCCCCAACTTTGGAGAAGAAACCGCTTCCGCCGGATTTTTTTCC
>JBHHXV010000120.1:0-6811 GCA_046757225.1 bacterium | reverse complement strand
TAAAATGAATAGAAAAAATTCTTGACTATAATAAACCTGAATAGACCGGGTTAAGGTTTGTATGCTGGCGGGAAGGCAGGTTTAAGGCCACCTCCGCCCCCTCTTTGAGCTGAGAGCAAAAACATCGTTACCTCCCTGCCAGCATACAAATCCCAATCGATCACCATGTCAATATGTCATTCATTGACGCTGCTGTCAAGCGGTGTTGAGCGGTATGTGACATAAACGACACTAGGAACTGCGCAGGGCCAACCCTACGGCGGTAGTATAGATGGACGGCTTTTCCAGAGCCGGGTGGGCGGTTTTTACGGTAATTCTTCTGAAAGGGTCGCTCAGAGCCACCGGAATTTCCATTTTTTTATTTAATACGAAAGGGAGGGACTGGTAATAAGCCGCTCCCCCGCTTAAAATAACGCTGGATATTGAAGGAACGGGAATTACTTCCTGATAGGTTTTCAGTTTTTTCATTACCAGGCTGGCCAGCCGCTTGAAACTCCTTTCTTTATCAGTGGGGGAGACAAAATCTATCAGACTCAATCCCCAGTCGATCGCTGTGGAGAAGATCGTATAACCTGCCGAGATTACTGATAACGTAGCTTTGCTGGCTCCCAGGTCAAGCGCCACCACGGTTTTTTCCACTTGTTTGGGATAATTGAAAAAATACTGGTTTTCCCAGGCCAGAACATCGACGTCCACTATTTGAAGGGTTAAGCCGGTTTTCTGCAATAAAGAGATCAGAGAAGCCACCTCTTTTTTTCCGACAATTACTGAGAGCAAGATATCTTTGCTGAAACCGGGGGTGTGGATCCGCTGATAATTCAGGTGGAATTCGCCCGTTTTCAGACCGGTAAGCTGTTCGGCCTCCAGGTAAAGATACTCTTCCAGTTCCTGGAGAGGAACCTCATAAGGGAAATCGCTTAAATTAATGGTTACCGAACTGCGCTGTAAAGCCACCGCTACTTGAGAGCCGCCGACTTTCAGTTCTCCCATAAGATCCTTCAGGCATTCCTGAACAAAATCTTTGTCAGCGCTGTTGCCCAGTTCTCTTTTCCCTATTCTTGTCAGCCGGTATTCGGTTTTATCTTTTTTAAGCTGAACCGCTTTGATGGTTCGGCTGCCGATATCCAAACCGACAATATCCCTTTTAGCCCCCAAAGTAATATGCTACCATTGAAAAGTTAACAACAAGGAAAATGTAACGTAGATCGGAACTAAAAGCAAGTATAAACGAAACAAAATTATGGCTGTCATACTGATCGTTGACGATGAACCCGATATCCGGGAACTGATCGAATACAACCTCAAGACAGAGGGATACGATGTCCGTCAGGCGGAAAACGGCATAAAAGCGCTGGCGGAGTTGAAAGCGGATCAGGGTATCGATTTAATGGTACTGGACCTTATGATGCCGGAGATGGACGGGCTGTCTGTCTGCCGGAAGATAAAGAGAGGAGAGGAGGGACTGCCCGACATTCCCATAATCATACTTACCGCCAAGGGTGAAGAGGCTGATATTATCGCCGGTCTGGAAACCGGAGCGGACGATTATATGATAAAGCCGTTCAGTCCCAAGGTATTGGTGGCCAAGATCAAAGCGGTTCTGAGACGGTCCCGGGCCGAGACCGGCATGAACGGGGAGCTTATCCGGTTCGACAAGCTGGTAATCGATTTAAAGGCTCGCGAGATAAAGATAAAGAACCGCCCGGTAAGTTTTACCCTGTCGGAATTCAATCTGTTGTTCGCTCTGGCCAGCCGGCCTCACCAGGTTTTTACCAGAACCCAGCTCCTGGACAAGATCGGCGGACCGGACAGCTTCGTGATCGAACGAAACGTGGACGTGCATATCGCTTCTTTAAGAAAAAAACTGGGAACGGCCGGTTCCTTGGTAAGAACCGTCCGGGGAATCGGGTATAAGTTCATTCCCGGCCGGGAGCAGTGCTAGTGTCATGTCAACCTTAGAGGGTAGGTTGGATATCCGGATCTTTGCCGGATTGTTGTTCGTAATACTTGTAAGCCTGGGAGCGATCGGTTTCCAGTACAGCCGCCAGGAGGATTATTACCTGAAGAAACTGGCTGAAGATACCCGGGTTATAGCTGAAAGGGCGGCTCTTGATGTCAAGAAAGCCTGGGAGCGCCGGGATTTGCCCAGGGTCAGCATAATTTGCGGCTCCTGGCAGGGGCCGGTCAGGGGAAAAGTCAGGATAGTCGATACCCGGGGCCGGTGGTGGGGTTCTCCGGTTTCCGATTATTCCCGGCTGGCCAAACCTCTTGATTTGGAAGTTAAACAGGCTTTTGCCGACCGAAGCGGGGTAAGCTGGAGGCTTGACCCGGTTATTTCCCGAAAAACCCTGTATGTGGCGGTGAAGCTGTCGGATCAGCCAAAAGCGGTCTTGCGGGTCGCCCGGCCGCTCTCGGAGTTTACTTACAGCCGGAGCGAACTGTACTTTTTTTTATGGGCGGCCGGGGGAACCGGGCTGCTGCTGGCCTGGGCGATTTCGGTGATAATTACCCGGAGGGTGCGTTTGCCGGCCGGACAGATAACGGCCAGGCTCGGTCAATTGGCGGACGGTGACCTTTATGCTCCGGTGTCGGTGGAAGACAGCCTGGAGTTGGACGGGGTATTCAAGGCCTTGAAATCGGCTTTGAAGGCCTTGCGCAAGACTTTCAAGATGATAAATTACGAAAAGGGCAATCTGGACGCCATCCTCAGCGGAATGAGCGAAGGGGTGATAGCGGTCGGCCGCAATGAGCAGGTCTGGCGGATAAACCAGGCGGCCGCCGATATGCTGGAAGTAAGTAACCGCTCCCAGAAAAAATATTGGAGAATGGTGCGGAATTCGGAGATCTGCGAACTTATTCAAAGCCTGCTGGACCGGCCGCGGGAATGCGATGAGGAAGTGGTCATTTACAGCCCGAGCGAACGCTTCCTCTCTCTGAAAGCCGCTCCGATCCAGGGCCGGAAAAGGGTTACCGGCGTGGTCATGGTTCTTAATGATATCACCAGGCTGAAAAGGCTTGACCTGGTCAGAAGAGAGTTTGTCGCCAATGTCTCCCACGAATTGAAAACCCCTTTGACCTCGATTAAAGGAGCGTTGGAAACCCTGTCCGAAGGAGCGATTTCCGATGAGACGGCGGCGGAGAATTTTTTAAAGATGGCGCTTCGCCATGCTGACCGGCTTACCAATGTAGTGGATGATTTACTTACCCTGTCGCGGTTGGAGTCACCCAGTTTTTATCTGGAACTCTCCCCGCTTTCCCTGGCGGAAGAGATCCAGGCATGTTTCGACCAGATGGCTGTCCGGGCCGCCGAAAGATCGATCGATCTTAAATTTTCCCCGGCTGAAGAACCGGTCATGGTAAAGGCAAACCGTTCCCTGTTACAGACGGTTTTTATCAACCTCCTGGATAATGCCGTCAAATACAGCGCTCCCGGCCGGCCGGTTTTCTGTTCTTTGGAGCAGAGGGAGAAAACAGCGGTCATTACCATAAAAGACCAGGGGATGGGAATTCCCCCTCTGTCACTCTCGCGAGTATTCGAGCGCTTTTACCGGGTGGACAGCAGCCGCTCCCGGGAATTGGGGGGCACCGGGCTGGGGCTTTCCATCGTCAAACATGTGCTGGCGGCGCACCAGGGAGAGATTTCCCTGGAAAGCGAACTGGGAAAAGGAAGCAGTTTCCTGATTCGCCTGCCGGTTTATAAGCGGGAATCACTCCAGGCGGCGGAAGAAGAGCGTCCATTCCAGAAATAAGAGCATTAAAGCCGCTACTGTCAGATGTCTCCATATCTCCGCTTTCTCAAGGTGCTGGGGTTTCCGGTTTCTTTCCCGGCCGGTATCCTTGATTTCCGGAAAGACGATCTTTCTCGGGGCAATGGAAGTCTCATCCTCACTGAGCAGGTTAACCAGGAAATTCCGCCTGTATTTTCTGATGGTGTCTTTATAAAAACCCTCCACCATATATGAGCCGACCTGCCCGGTATCCGCGCAGGTAAGGACCTTATCTTTCACCTTTATAGACCTTTCCTTTCCTTTAGGCCCGATTACCTTCAACAGCGACATCTCCCCGGGAAGACGGAGGATATATTTTTCTCCGGCCTGTATTTTGGTAACCGAGTCGTCAGCGGGAATCAGCCAATCTACGAGGTTTAAGAACATTACCAGGCCGGTGACATCCTGATTTCTGGGGAAAAAGATTTTTCCCAGATCGAAATAAAAACAGACAACCTTGTACTGGTTTCTTTCCCCCCAGAACGAGAGGGTCCGCCGGTTACTGCTGAACAGGGGGGTACCCCAGTCGGGAAGCTCGCCCCGGCTGACCTCGTTCAGCCGGAGCTCGTCCAGATAATGCAGATGCTTGAGCAGGGGAGAAGTCCGGCTCCAGTCGACGATATCCGGTTTGTCCAGCCTGCCCGGGTCGATCTTGAACAGGCGGCTGGAAACTGGGGGATCGATGTATATCTGATTCTTGGAAACAAATTTGCCGGGAGTAAAGCGGTGAAAGATAACAATGTCGGTCTTTTCCAGCAGCTCTTTTTTCCGGCTGAATTCATAGGTTGGTAAGATCTTCAGGCTCAAGGTTTCAGCCGCTTTGGCGATTCTCCTTATACCATCAATCAATTCCTGGTCATCCGAGACCAGTAACAGCCGGACGGTCTGCTTCCCCCTGATGATATCATAGGCCTGGTTGTCCGCGGAAAGGGCGTCGTTTATCCGCAAAGCGACCTTCATTATCCCGGCCTTTTTGAACTGCCCCAGGGGAATGATCCGGGTTCCCCGGGGGGGCAGATTGATTTTTTTGGTAAAAACCTGTCTTTTTCCGACAAAGACATTCATAGTGGTAACTTTGGGCGTGGAAGCGCTGCTCTGAACCGTAATATAAACCTTTTGGTTGGAAGAATCATAGACATTCTGATGCACATCCAGGGAAGTTATGCCCACGTTATTGCTGGTCTCGTACGGAAAATCAAGATACCGGGTGGGAATGTCACTGATATCCAGGCTGAACATCTCATTGGAAAAATCAGAGAGATCGGACACAATCACCAGACTGCTGTTGGAAAACTCTTCCCTGATAGTTTTCACCATACTGAAAGCCCCGGAAAAATCCGCTCCGGTTTCCTGCGCATTAATGTTTTCAATTACCTTTTTCAACTGATATTTGTTATCAGTAAAATCGACGAGCTTTTTGGCGGTGTAACCCACCTGGATAATGGCCACCTTGGCGTTTTCTTTCAGGTCATCGATAAATTTCAGGGCTTCCGCCCGGGCGTTATCGATCCGTTTTTTATCGCCCTTTTCCAGGCTGTTCATACTGGCGGAGACATCAAACAGCATTATTTTGTATTTATAATTCACCTTTTTTAAATAAAACAGGCGCAGCATAATCAGGGTCATCACCAGGGCGATCAGGATTTGCAGCAGCAGGATATAATCGAAGAGAAAACTGCTGCGGTGGGTGGAGCGGTCTTCATCCAGCACATTCCAGGTAAGCATGCTGGAAACCTCCAGCACGGTTTTCTCGTGTTTGAAAAAATACAGGTAGGCTATCGGAAAAATCGAGAGAGCCGCCAACGCTCCCCACATGTTCAGTATTCCCACTTTTTTACCACCGAATAACTGATTGTTTAAATTCACTGTACTAAAAAAAGATTCGGATGGCAATAAAAAGGGGCATTGTTGAAATAATTCAGGTATTAAATATACTTGCATTATGTTATATTAACGGCTGTTTACAGTTGATTTCCCGTCTTTTTCTTATCCGCCCGTTTCTTTTATGTATACGCTTAAGAATGAACATATTCTCTGTGTAACGGTTTCTGATTGGGATGAGCCCAAACGCTGCCGGCATCACCTGGTCAGGTTACTGGCGGAAAACAATCAGGTGGTCTGGGTGGAAAAGACGATCTCCTTTAATGATTTTTCCCTGAAAAAAATTTCCAGGTTCCTCAGGTTTATCAGGCCGCCGCGCCGGGTGAAGGATAACCTTACGGTGCTGACCCCTCCCCCGGCCGTCCCTTTGTTGGATAAGCTCCCTTATTTAGAGTATGTTAACGACTTTATTTTATTATTGTTTATAAAAAGGAATCTCAAGAAACTGGGATTCGACACCACTGTTTTCTGGAGTTTTTCCTGTTATGCCGAATTTCTGGTGGGGAAATTCAGGGAAAGGTTCAGTATCTATTACTGCAATGACCCTTTTAACGCCTGGGATAAAAGCCGAAGGATTCTCAAGGAAAAAAAACTCTGCCGGAAGGTAGATCTGTTACTGACCCCGAGTAAATATCTCACTGAAGAGAAAAAGAAGCTCAACGCCAATACCCATACGCTTCTTCACGGGGTGGACACCGCTGTTTACCTGAAAGACCACGGAATCCCCCCCGAGGATATTAGCGGCATTCCCCACCCGATCATCGGTTATTCCGGGCCGGTCAGGGAAATAGTGGATATAGAATTGATCCGTTTTCTGGCCGGAGAACGTCCGGGCTGGTCGATTGTTTTAATCGGGCCAGTGGTGGAAATGAGCCAGTCAGCCAGGAAAAAGTGGGAAGCGCTGAAAGAGCCGAATATCTATTTATTGGGAGAAAAGGAAGTCGATACTCTTCCCGCTTACCTGAAAGAAACGGACGTGGATATCTTCCCTTATTCCACCGCTTTTTTTGAGGAATACCACTATTGTCAGATTCCCCTTAAGTATTTTGAATACCTGAGCATGGGAAAGCCGATAGTCTCCACTGCTTATTCCCGGTATGAGGGAACCCTGGAAGGATTTCACGAAACCGCCGATGATTACCGGGACTTTCTCGACAAAATAG
>JBHHXV010000119.1:0-6817 GCA_046757225.1 bacterium | reverse complement strand
GAACCCGTATCCGGGAGGCTCCGCCTCCAGTAATCCATAGTTGAGGCAGAGCCTCAGACATATACACTCCCAGGCAGGAGCCTGGGAGTGAGAAAACGCCCTCCCCTCTGGTTCCCAGGCTCTGCCTGGGAACCCGTATCCGGGAGGCTCCGCCTCCAGTAATCCATAGTTGAGGCAGAGCCTCTGACATATACACTCCCAGGCAGGAGCCTGGGAGTGAGAAAAAATTAGTGCAAGACTTGACCCCCTCTTTCTGCTCCTTCTAGGAACTATGCCGGCGGAAAATCAGATAATAGGCCAGCGGCTTGGCGACGCGATAAAAATAGATGGTAGCGATAATCATACCGTAAGCGTCGTACCGGCTCCAGCGCATACCCCACATCCCTTTGAGAACAAAGAAGCTCATAACGAGTAACGGCGCTTCAACAAGATACCGCCACTGGAGAAAGTACCGCTTTTCTTTTATAAATTCATTTTTTATCCGGTCAAAAGCGGGCTGATCGCATACCCGGCACCTTTTCTTCAGCTTTTTTACTTTTACCTGGCAGGTGAGGCAGGGAGAATTTCTGTCTTGCAGGTAGGGTTTTAATAAGGAAGCTTCCAGCAATAAGGCAATAAAATGGGTGAGGATAAAATAAAAGAGCGGGGTTTTGATGTAACTCCAGAAATAATAGGTAAGCACTCTGTATAAAATCGCCATGATCTTTGATGGGACTTAGGCAGAGACCGGGTGTAATGAGCGGATTCCGGCGAAGGACGGCTCAGGCAATTCCACTTGAGAGAACCGCTGCCCTATCCCGTCCGCTGAGTGCACATCAGAAAAGGTAAAGAAGGTAAACCTGTCAGAGGGGGCCAGGCCTTGAATCAGGGAAGCCGACTCAGGAAATTTCAGGTCGAAAAACCTTATGCCGTATCGCCCGGTCAGTTCGGGGACGAATTTCAGACGGGCCTCGTTCTTGTCCATATGGTTGGATACGGCGATTCCCTCCCGGCGGTAAATCGTTTCCAGAATAGTATCGATCGGTTTTTTTATCCTGTAATGACAGTTTCCGGTCTCTTGGGGGGGGATCTCCAGTTCCTCCATTAAGTCCTTGATTTTTTCCACGGGAAAATTTTCGGAAAAGAGCGCCAGAAAATAAATGTCGGGAACCCCGAGGGCCTGGGTGGATAACTCGATTCCCGGCAGCACGGTTGGCGGGGAATCGAACAGAGCGGCCGCTTCCCTTACCCGGTCGATATAGCCTGCCGCGTGGTGGTCGGTAATGGCGATCATGGACAACCCGGCCCGCATCGACTGCCGGATGATTCGGGAAGGAAGCTCCGGGGAGTCCCGGTCTTTTCCGCAGCGGGAGGCCGGGGTGTGGATATGAAGATCAATCTTGAACAATGCTTGTTCACCCATGAACCTAAATCTAGGTGGCCGGACGGTTATCCTGGTCAACCTTGATGATCTTAGGAGTGAAGGCGGCGGTCCGCACTTCATCCACCAGGGCGTAAGCGGCGATTATGATGATATCCCCTTCATCAGCCAGGCGCGCGGCCGCTCCGTTAACCATGATCTCCCCCGGTTCACCGGAGATGGCATAGGTCTCGAACCGGGAACCGTTGGTAATATTGTAAATCGAAATCTTCTCAAAGGGCAGAATATCCGCCTTTTCCATCAATTTCCGGTCAATGGCCAGGCTGCCTTCGTAATCGATGTTGGTGGAGGTTACCCGGGCCCGGTGAATCTTGGATTTTAACATCTGTCTCTGCATCAGGCCGCCTCGATTATGAGATTGTCTATCAGCCGAACCCCTTCGATATGTACAGCTACGGCGATCAAAGATTTCTTGCCGATTGTCTTGACCGGTTCCAGGGTCCGGTGGTTGCAGACCGATAGATATTCGATTTTAATCACTTCCTCTTCAGATAAAAGATCCAGGATATGATTGCCTACCACTGCCGCGTTTCTCTCACCTTCCTTGACCAGTTTTTCCCCTGATTTTAAAGAGTTGTATACCACCGCTGCCTTTTTCCGGTTTTCCCCGCTCAGCTGAACGTTCCTGGAGCTGAGGGCCAGACCGGATTTTTCCCGGACCGTGGGAACGACCTCCACTTCAATATTATAATGCAGATCCTTGATTAATCTGGAAGTCACCAGGGTCTGCTGGTAATCCTTCTGTCCCAGATAGACCCGGTTAGGCTGCACGATGTTGAGCAGCTTGCAGAGAACGGTGGCCACCCCGGTAAAATGCCCGCTCCGGAACTGCCCGCAAAGGTACTGGGTAATACCCTTAACCTCCACAAAGGTTTTATAGCCCGGCGGATAGACCTTGTTGGCGTCAGGAATAAAGAGCAGATCGACCTGTTCCCCGGAAATCAGGCCCGCATCCGCCTCCAGAATCCGGGGATAGTTTTCCAGGTCTTCTTTATTATCGAACTGAATCGGGTTCAGGAAGATGGAAACCACCACCGAATCGCAGCCCAGCACCGCTTTACGGATCAATTTCAGATGCCCTTCATGGATCGCTCCCATGGTGGGAACGAAACCGATGGTTTTCTTCTTGCGGCTCAACTGCCGGGAAATCGTTTGCATTTCCGTAATGTTTTTGACGGTTCTCATACTATTTATAGGTGTGTTCCTCTGCCGGGAACGCCCCCTCTCTTACCTCAGCTCCAAATTTTTTGACCGCTTCCCTGATCCGGGTATCCAGGTCGGCGTAACGCTTGACGAACCGGGGAACCTTCTCCCCGTTCAGCCCCAGTAGATCGGCGGTAACCAGCACCTGGCCGTCGCAATGCCTGCCGGCGCCGATTCCGATAGTGGGAATTCTCACCGCTTCGGTAACCGCCCGGGCCACTTCCGGCGGCATCCCTTCCAGCACCAGGGAAAAACAGCCGATTTTCTCCCATTGCCTGGCCCGCTTTACCAGCTGTTCCTCTTGCCCCCGGCCCTGGACCTTGAACCCTCCCATCCGGTGAACCGACTGGGGGGTAAGCCCCAGATGCCCCATGACCTCCATGCCGGAGCGGATCACCGCGGCCGCGTTTTCCAGGAAGGCGTCTCCCCCGTCCTCCATCTTGACCGCTTCCGCTCCCCCTTCTTTTACAAACCGGCCCGCGTTAACCACCGCCTCGGCCCGGGTATTATTATATGACATAAAAGGCATATCGCCAACCAGCAGGGCCTGTTTTCGGCCCGCGGCCACCGCCCGGGTATGATGAATCATCTCATCCATGGTGACCGGCAGGGTGTTGGCATATCCCAGAGCGGTCATTCCCAGAGAGTCCCCCACCAGTAAAATATCCAGGCCCGCTTCGTCCAGCAGCCGGGCGGTCAGGCAGTCGTAAGCGGTAAGCATGATTATCGCCTGGTCGCCCGCTTTTCTTGCGATGATCTGGGGAACGGTGATTTTTTTCATGCTTAATCTATCTTAATGACTGAATCAGAGGGTTCGTTCAACTCCGCCAGCAGGGTGGAGCAGGGCCGGTTCAAGACCGGATGAGCAATATCCGGAGCGATCTCCAGCAGAGGAATCAGGACAAAGCCTCTCTCCTGTATAAGCGGATGAGGAACCGTAAGTCTTTTTTCCTTGATAACCTTTCTGTCGAAAAAGATAATATCCAGATCGATCAGCCTGGGACCCCAGCGGACAGACCTCCTCCGGCCGATCTCTTTCTCTATCCGCTGCAAATCCGAAAGCAATGTCCAGGGAGAGGATTCGGTAAGCAGTTCCACTACAATGTTAAGAAAATTCGGCTGATCTGTCAATCCCAGCGGCCTGGTCCGATAAAACGAGGACCGCTTTACCACCCGGTGGCGCTTCTGGTTGAGCCGTTGCAGGGCTAGCTCGCAATTGGCTTTGCGGTTGCCAAGGTTGGAGCCGACGCTCAGGAAAACCTCGGCCATTAACCCAAAAGACTGGCGATTCGGGTAATTCCTTCCTTGAGCCGGTCGGTGTCAACGCTGAGAGCGATGCGGGCGTACCCTTCGCCCTGCCGCCCGAAACCGGTTCCGGGAGTTATTACCACGCTGGCTTCCTCCAGCACCCTGGTGCAGAAGGAAGAGGAGGTCTCCCCTGACGGAACCTTGAACCACAGGTAAAAGGCCGCTTTGGGGGCGGTTACCTCTATGCCGATCCCTTTCAGTTCGGCCACGGCAAAATCCCGGCGCTCCCGGTAAACCCCTACCGCCGCCTGGCGGGACTGTTCGCTTTCCCGGCTTTCCAGAGCGGCTATTCCCGCCAGCTGAACCGCTTGAAACGCCCCGGAGTCCAGGTTCGATTTTATGGCGGCCAGCCCGGCGATTACCTGAGAGTTTCCCACGGCGAAGGCGATTCTCCAGCCGGTCATGTTGTAGGTCTTGGACAGGGAATGAAACTCTATCCCCACTTCTCTGGCTCCCGGAGCCTGGAGAAAACTGGGAGGCCGGTATCCGTCATAAGATATTTCCGTATAGGCAGCGTCGTGACAGACGATGATATCATGCTTCCGGGCGAACCCCACCACCTTCTCGAAAAAGGGAAGTTCGCAGGTGGCCCCCGTCGGGTTGTTGGGATAATTGAGAAACATCAGCCGGGCTCTGGCCAGAATATCGGCCGGGATAGCGTCCAGGTCGGGCAGATAACCGTTTTTTTCCCATAAAGGCATTTCATAAGGGGTTCCCCCGGCCAGGATAGTGGCTCCCTTGTATACCGGATATCCGGGCGAGGGAACCAGCGTAACATCTCCGGGATTCAAGAAAGCGAACGGCATATGCCCGATTCCTTCCTTGGAGCCGATCAGGGTAAGAACCTCGGAAGCCGGGTCCAGATCCAGGCCGAACCTGCGCCGGCACCAGTCGGCGGCCGCCTTTCTGAAGGAAAGCAGCCCGACCGAAGAGGGATACCGGTGATTGGCCGGGTCAGAGGCCGCTTTGTGCAGCTCCTCTATGACTATTTTAGGAGAAGGGAGATCCGGATCGCCGATTCCCAGATCCACCACGTCTTCCCCCCTGGCCAGGGCCGCCTGCTTCAGTTCGTCGATCCTGGCGAATAAATAAGGGGGCAGCTGGTTCAGCCGCTGTGCTTTTACTATGTTCATTGGTTCACCTCTTTTTTAAGTCCTGTCTCTTCATGTTTATATGTCAGCCCACCAATCAGGCCCGCTCTCCAGGCCAGACCGGTGACAAACTCATAATAAGTCCATCCGGCCCCTTTTTTTATCAGTGACCCGATTAAACCGGGAAAGAATTTAAAAAAAGCCCAGACCGTCTGATTGGTGCTCTCCGGAAAGTCGGTCTGTTTAAGATACTCCCGGTGGTCTCTGGTTATTATCCGGCACCAGTACGCCCGATAATAAAACTTATTGAGCACCGCTGTCAATTTGTTCGCGTGATAATGCCGGACTGCAACCTCTTCCAGGAATTTCACCCTGAGCCCGTTTTTTTGCAGGCGGATGGAAAGTTCCGTGTCATTGCCGCTGAAATATCTTCTGCTGGTAAAACCGACCTTCTCCAGCGAATCCTTCTTTATGGCAAAATTTTTGGTGTCAATCATTCCGATTATCTTATCTTTTCCGGTTTTTTTATTAACAAACCTCATCTGGGTCTGTTCACTCCAGAAATCATTGGCGATATTGACCTGAGAACCCGATACACAATCATATTTTCCGCCGTTTGTCAAAGGCCTGATCATATCGGTTATCCAGCCGGAAGGCACGATACAATCGGAATCGGTCATGAGAATTATATCCCCCCGGGCGCTCACTTCCCCTTTACGCCTGGCGGCTCCCCTTCCTCTTTTCTCTTCCAGGATATACCTCACCCTGTTATCTTCAGCTTGAAACGTCTCTACTATTTCCCTGGTTTTATCCGTGGAATTGTTATCCACCACGATCACTTCATAATTCTCATACCCCTGATCCCGGATGGACCGCAAACACTGCCTTAATGTTTCTTCTCCGTTATATACGGGAATAATTACGGAAATCCCGCCGGTCTTCACGAAGCCAGCCCTTCTTTTATTTTTATTACCATCCTTTTGCAATAAAGGGAGATCTTTTTTCTCATGGCTCTTTCCCGGTATTTCCTGACCCATTCTTCAGATAAGCCGTCGCTCATTTTTATGGTATCGGTCTCAATGGTCAGGTCATCAGGAACCGGAGCCCCCAGGTATTTTAATATACCGGTCACCGTGCCTCTGTAATCCCCGGTAATTTCCTCATACTTCAACTCAAGCGGGCTTATCCTGTTTTTTTTAAAGAATTTCTTCCAGTTACGGTCTTCCCTTTTACTCTGAACAACCAGCCGGTCAAGTCTTTCCAGATCAAGAACGGGATTTTCGGGAAATGCTCTTTTATCCTCTTTTCTAAGATCCCAGAGGTTGGTTTGCCGGGCTTTTAAACGGGACACCGCCTGCCTGACTTTGTCTGCTCTGGCAAGATGGATGTATTTCAAATCAGAAGGAAAAAACGGTTTAGCCTGCCATACCGACATTCCTTTATACTTATCTGTTTTGTTGACCGCCCGGACAAGATCTTCCAGTTGATTCCAGTGAATCTTAAATCCTGATACCCCCAGGGAAGTTGACCTGGAGCGGAAAACCCCCTCTATGAAACCCTTCAAGTCCGTCTCGTTCCAATTTGCTTCCCTTATCTCTCTTATTCTGATCCTTATTCTTTCATGAGGCCCCGGTCTGGCGACCCCCGCGTTTTCCAGCAGGGAAAATAATAAGTTGCTCCCCACCCGTGAGCTGGAACAGATGAGGTACCTGATCTGTGGCTTCTGATTCATCCCGTATCTAAACTTTCATGACGGGCCTCACGTCACCCCCTAATGATGAAAACAGGTTGTCAC
>JBHHXV010000118.1:0-6885 GCA_046757225.1 bacterium | reverse complement strand
AGTACGACGGCCACACCGTCGAGCGCCTCCGCATCGGCGTCGATGAAATGCTGAGCGGCCAGCCACTGGACTCTCTTCTTGAAATGAAAATGCACTACCGGGACAAACAGCAGCCCGACCACGGTCAATAAGATCAGCTGATAATAATCGTTGTCCCCTCCTATGAAGAAAACCAGAAAGAGAATGATCACGAACCGGGGGAAGGAATCAATCAGTTCATTCAGCTTGTCCCAGAAAAAAGAGGCGAGTTTTTCAGCCGGACGGTTCTTAATATAGCCGGCCTGAAGACCTGAGTATATTCCCAGTCCCAGAGAAATCAATAATGCCGGCCAGATCAATACCAGATACGGCCAGAACATTCCCTGGACCACTGCCTTAAATAAGCTTTTATCCAGGTAAGTTCTTCCCCAGAAATACTCATCCCTGATTCCCAGGGTGAAAAAGGCGATTACCCCTCCTGTAATAATAAGAGGAACTATATTGGAGGACAAGCCGGGAAAACGGCTTATTACCCTCACCGCCTCCGGCCGGTTCGGTCTCTCTTCATGAAAACTGATCTGTTCCTTGCCCACCATTCAAGCCGCTTCCCGGTGAAAGATCAACAAAACCAGGAGATCCACCGCCTGATTGAAAATCCAGACCAACAAAAAGCATAAGGCGACAATCCAGGTAACGGTAAGCAGATCCGATTCCCTGACCGCGTACTCCCAGGTCAGATATCCGATTCCCTCCAGGTTATAGATCTTCTCCACGATTATGGTCAGGCTGAGCAGAAGGGGAAACTGGGATTTGAACGCGTGCAGGATGATAAGAAGAATTTTCCGGCGCAGATGGTTCCATAAAGAAGCCCCTTTGGCGACCGCGGCTTTCATGTAATCGAATCGCAGTTGTTCCCTGATCCCCTCCTGAAGCTGATTTATAAACAGGCCCAGCACCAGGTTGCCCCCGGCCAGGGCCAGGATCGGCCCCAGCAGATAGGTGTTTTCGATTCTGGTTCGATAGCCGTAAACGATAATGGCGTAAATCCCCAGAAACCCTAAAAAGAAAGTGGTTGTCAGGGAAGAGTAAAGAGGATGTTTCTTTATATAAATCAGAAAGATCAGGCTGGGAAAAATTAAACCGGTTACCGGCAGAACCTGTTCCGTGATAAAGGTCGACTTCTGAATGATAGAGTCGAAATTGTTTAAAACAAATTGCGGTAAATAACCGGGTTTGGTCTGCCGTAACAGATCCAGGGCTCCGGTCTGACTAAGATAGGAAACCGCCGCCACTGTCATGAAAAGCAGAACCGCGCTCAGACCGGCCGCCAGCCACGGTTTTCCGGACGTCCCGGAGAGCAGGATAACCAGCAGAAGCACCGCCAACAGGATATAAGGAAGGTAATAGGCGGTAATGAATACGGGGATAGTGGAAACTATGACAAACAGGGAGGGCAGCCAGGACAGCTCCTCTTTGAAGGTCCCCGCCAGAGACAGCAACAGGCCGAAGTAGCAGGATACCGCCAGAGAACAGAAAATCAACACCAGGGAGATCCCCAGGCTGTCAGAGAGAAGGTCGGGGATGTAAAACCCGGTGCGGGAAAGGAATAAGTCGCCTCCGGCCAACTGCTTGATAAGGGGAAGTTTCCAGATTACCAGAGGCGAAATCAATACCAGAAAAAGAATCAGTCTGATAATCAGGTCAAAAACCGACTGAGCTGATTTTATCGCGAGATTCTTGAAGACAATATTCATATGTTTAAAATCATTCTATAACCCTCTTATAGCATATTTTTTGTCAAAAAAAACAATAAATTTAGGGCTTGCAAAAGCATAAACGTATCTGTATACTATAATTTATTCTTTAATAAAAGGATATGTCAATTAAAGTCTATCCTTTGAATTTATTCCATTATCAAGGTGAAAGGGATGTTGTAAGTGCAAGGCAAAAAATTATATGTTGGTAATTTAAAGTACAGCGTCACGAACGAAGATTTAGAGAATTTATTTTCTCAATACGGTGAAGTGGCTGATGTAAAGGTGATTGAAGGCAAAGGCTTCGGTTTTATTGAGATGTCCACCCAGTCGGAAGCGGAAGAAGCAAAAGAAGCCCTGAATAATAATGAATATCAAGGCAGACCTCTGAGAGTAGATGAAGCCCGCCCCCCCAAAAGCAAATCGTTCGGCTATAACAGAAGATATTAAAAATGTCAGCCAAGTTTATGAATAACCGGGGTAGAGCTATATTGAGGCAACAGAGTCTGAATATCCAGGTCTGGAAAAAGGTTGTGGCGGCTTTCCAGGTTTTTCAGCAATGATTGATCGATAACACCGGTCTTTATTTCCCGATAAAGCCGCTGGAAATTGGCCAGGTGGTCTTTTACCCGCTTCGTGGCATACTGTACCACGGTACCGCTTTTCATAATGAAAGGCCAGTCGCTGCTCATGGCCAGCAGCAATTCCCTGGCCGCCTGCTTCAAAGCCCGCCTTATTATTTCCCTATCTGACGAATAATTAGAAACCAACTCGGACATCTGGTCAATTCCCTGGTGAAGGGGAGGATAAATCCATTCGTTCGACCGGTTCAACCAGACCTCGCTGTAGCCGTTTACCCCCCAGCTGGACATTATCGGCCTTACTGTCTGATTATCAGGGTGAGACACGAGATATTCGGACGGGGTGACCGGCTTTATTTCCGAATATCGGTAATGCAGCTCCCGGAAAAGCCGGTCCAGCCATTGCGGTCCCTCGTGCCACCAGTGACCGAACAGTTCGGCGTCATAAGGAGACACTATCAGGGGAGAACGTTCCATAAATTCTCCTGCTTCTTTTATCTGCTCTCTCCGGCAGTCAAGGAAATGGCGGGCATGCTCCGCAATCTTCCGGGAAGCCGCTTCCGGCAGATACACAGACTTTTCCTCTTCCCCACCGGTAATCCGGTAGTATTTAATACCCAACGGAGAGCGTTCATCCCTTCCCGGAAAATTCAGGTCATAACCGATATCCCGGTAAAAATCCCGGTAGGAGAAATCTCCCGGATACCCGGTCCGGGAGCTCCAGACCTGGGCGGATGACTCCAGGTCACGGGCAAAGACCGCCGTTCCCGAGGGTGTATAAACCGGCGCATAAGTTCCGTACCGGGGAACAGGGTTCCCGTAAAGAATCGCGTGAGCATCCGAAAAGAAGAAGTCGATCCCCTCTCCTTTCAGGATCTTGTCCAAATCAGGGAAATAACCGCATTCCGGCAGCCAGAAACCAGCCGGGGATTCTCCGAAAAACCGTTTATGGCAATCAATCCCGACCTTGATCTGGGCTTTAACCGCTTGCGGCTGATGGGAAAAAACCGGTAAATAAGCGTGTGTGGCCGCTGTGGTGATGATCTCCAGAAATCCCTCTTTCGCGTACCGGGAAAAAGCGGTGGCCAGATCCCGCTGGTAATTATGGAGAAACCGCTGGCGGCACTGGGAAAAGTGCTTATGATAATCCCTGGCCAGGCGGTTGAATTCGGGTTGGGAGCGGGTTCTTTGAACCTCTCGCTCGGCCAGTCCGATCAACTTGTCCAGGTGCCGGAGGTACCGTTCCTGTAAAAGCGGGTCGGTCAGCATGGAAAGGAGGGTGGGACTCAGGATGAAGGTCAACCGAAAGGGAATCCGGTCTTCAACTAAACCCTCAAACACCTTTAATAAGGGGATATAGGTCTCGGTGATCGCCTCGAACAGCCAGCGCTCTTCCAGAAACTCTTCGTAATCCGGGTGTCTGACGAAAGGGAGGTGAGCGTGTAATACCAGCGCGAGATAGCCGGAACCGCCTGGCCGTCTATTATCGGACAAGACTGCCCAAAGCCCGGGAAGCCCACTCACTCTCGAACCGGTTTTCCGGAGCTTGCCCCCATGAACTTGAACCGGCCGGTTCATAAGCCCGGTCTAACTGTTTTCCGCTCAGCCCGGAACGGTTTTCTTCCCTGCCGGCCGGCGGGGTCTGAACGGTGTTGGACCTGGCCAGAACCTTAAAACTTTCATCTTCTCCTATAAGCCCGATTTGCGCGTAATAGGTCCGGGTGGCTTGAGGAATTTGAATATAACAACCGGTGCCTGTAAATTCCACTTCAAAAAACCGGCCGGTTTCCTCATAGACCCTTACCACCGGGCGACTGGAAAGATTAGCAGAGGAAATGTTCCAATACAGGTACAGGTGAAAGGGATCCTGGATCATCAGCACCGCTTTATCAATCGAAGCTTCAGGAAAATCTTCCCCCGTCTGTTCGGAAACCAGGTCATCAGACCCTGGTAAAAACGAATCATATTTACTGTTGATGATCTCTTCCTGCCATTTTGCCAGGGCCTCATACCTTCCGGATGTCGGTGGGGTCACCGCCGCTTTGACTGTTGGAGCTGATTCGGAAGCTTTTTCCTCAGGCTTTTTTGAGGTCTTCTCTTTCAGCAAAAGCCCGGCCAGTTCTTCCTTTTTCAGCTTGCTTATGCCCTTGAGTCCCTGTTCCCTGGCGAGTCCCAGAAGTTTCGCTTTCGTCAGTTTCTTTAAATCTTCCTTATTCATTTTATTACCCTCATTCATGAATAGACCGGATGAAAAAATTTCCGGCACTCAGCATTTGACAAATTTTATCGGCCAGCATCCTGTTCATGCTGGCGCGGTAATGTATCTGGTCCACATAAAGCGGCTCCCTGAGATCCTCCTGGAAGTCAGCCAGCCAGAAGAAATTCTTTCCCAGCGGCTTTTTCCTGGCCAGGTCGGCCATCAGGGGATAACCGAATTTCGAATAGTTGTGCCCCAGAAAATCCCCGGCCCCGGCGAACAGGTGATATTTTAAATCGTATTTATAAGTGGGTACCGGCTGCCACACGAATACCGGCCTGACCCCATACGCCCGGGAAACCGCTTCGATTATCTTTTTGTTTTCGAAATATCTCCGGCAGACTTTTTTTACTTTATCATTATATACGATTCTTCCTGTTTTTGACCGATTTTTTTCCGAAGAAACAATCACATTTTTCAAGATACCGGCGGCCCTGCCGATCGGCAATTTGTTTAATATCTCCAGAACCGGGTGGGCAACCGGCCCGGTACCTTCCACTGTTTTTTTTATTTCCCGGGAAAAATGGGGGAGATCCTCATGAAAATAAAAATCATTCATCCCGTCGATAAAGAGAACCATATCCGGAACCGGGCCGGTCACCAGCAGCTTTTCCCAGAGCAGGCGCTCCAGAGACGAGTAATAGGCGGCCCTGCCGAAGTTGTAAACCTTGACCTTTTTTCCTGCCGCGCCGGTCTTATTGAGGATTTCCTGAAGATAGGAAGGGATGGTCTGATCATCCGCCACCCCATAGCCGAACGTGGTGGACCCGCCCAGAACAAACAGGTTGAAGTACTGCCGGTCAGGCGGCCAGGCACCCTGATTCCTGCTCAGGCGAAAACCCTGTCTGTCTACATTAACGTATTTCCCTTTAAAAGCCCTCTCTTTGAACTGGGTGAACGGCTCGAAGGCGTACGGCCGGTTTTCCCAGGTCTCTTTTAATAACCGGTTTCTCTCCTCTCTGGTCAGGTGCGGATAGACCTTTTCGTAGGTAAGAGACTGGCCGTATTTCTTATAGACCGGATTGGAACCGCTGAAAAAATCTTTAACGAAAAAAACGGCGTAAAGACCCAGATTAATCAGAACAAAGGCAACCACCAGGTTTAAGAGCGCTGTAGCCGCCAGTTGGTATTTTCCGGAGAATTTCCTTGTTATGTTTAAGGTTGACATGACTTATGTTATCATAATATACAAATTAAAAATCTCCTGCTGTCTTGACAAAAGCTACCTTGCCGACCAACAAAAAGAAAACCGCCTTTGCCCTAAGCTACCTGATTTTTATCTTGCTGCTGCTTGAGGGCACTTCCAGAATTTACTGGTCCACCAGGAAACATGTCCCGTTCTTCGCTTCCGACATTATCCTTAAAAGCTACTACCCTGAGCTCAGGAAGGTGATGAACAAACAGGTCGAGAAGAAGAACGGCCGGTTTGACATTCTACTGCTGGGGGGGTCGGTCCTTACCAAAAGACACGGCAATATCAAACAGCTGCTGGAGGAAAAACTCACCTACAGAACCAGAAAAGAGATCAAGATCTTTAACGTATCCGACGGTGGCCACACCTCCCTGGACAGTTACTACAAATACAAAAACCTGCAGAACAAACATTTCGACCTGGTTGTTTTTTACCATGCCCTTAATGAGCTGAGGACAAACAACTGCCCCCCTTCTTTTTTTAAAAGCGATTATTCTCATTATCACTGGTACAAGATAGTAAACGAACTGGACAGGCATCCCCTGGCCGCTTATATTACCTTTCCCTTCACCTTCCGCTTTTTTACGATAAAGATAAAAGAACTGAACGGCTCCCTGGAGTTCCTTCCCCGGGACAGCCCCAGAGGAGAGTGGCTGGATTACGGAAGGGAGATCAAAACCGCCGCATCCTTCAGAACCAACCTCAGCGGAATCCTGGAAATCGCCGACAGGAGAAAAGAACCGGTCTTGTTAATGAGCTATGTTTCTTATGTACCGGAAAATTATTCCCTGGCCGGGTTCGAGAACAAGGAGCTTGATTATACCCTTTTTCAGGGAGCGATCGAGATGTGGGGGAAAAAGGAGAACATAATCGCCGGCATCAACACTCATAACAAAATTATCAAAGAACTGGCCGGCAGGTACCGGGCAAGTTATATTGACCAGCAGAAATTAATGCCCAAAAGCGGCCGCTATTTTAATGATATCTGCCATTTCACCTGTGAGGGGTGCAATCTGTTTGTCGATAACATGCTGGATGAAATCAGCAAAATAATGAAAGACAGAAAACTATAACCCGAATAATTCGGGAATCATAGCAAAGCAGATGATATGTTGTTGAAAA
>JBHHXV010000117.1:0-6930 GCA_046757225.1 bacterium | reverse complement strand
ATTGTAAATATCCAGGATCTCCCGGCATTTGAACAGGTTGCGGCCGCCCACCAGATAGCAGGGAATCCCCTTCTCCTGCAAGGCCCGCTCGTAAATACCCACCTGGTTCAGACTCTGGAACAGAACCGCTATATCCTTGAACTGCCAAGCGCCGGCACTGGTAAGCTTGAGTATCTTGCCGGCAATAATCTCCCCTTCCCTTACCCGTCTGATTTCCGCCGGAATCTTTTTCCCTTCCTCTCCGGCCATTTCTATCAGCTCGACCCGTCCCGCTTTCTGCCTGACTGGATCGGAAGCCAGCAGATTATCCTTTTCCCGGTACCGGAAAGCGTAGGGAAATTTCCTTTCACCGGAATCTTTTTCAAAGAATTTATTGAAAAAAGCGATCAGTTCCGGAGCGGAGCGGTAGCTGCTGCGAAGGCTTACTTCCCCGGCTCTCCGGGAAAGCATTTCTGATTTTAATTGATCGAATACCGACACATCGGAGCCTCTGAACCGGTAGATAGCTTGCTTGGGGTCTCCCACTACGAACAGGCGGTTTTGAGTGCCGTGCAGCAGATCGATCAGTTCCTTTTGTAAGTGGTTGGTGTCTTGAAACTCATCCACCATGATTACTTTGAATGTGTTCCGGTACTGCTCCAGTATTTCCGGGTTATCCTTGAGCAACCGCACCGCCAGAAAGATCTGATCGTCGTAATCGATTACCCCCCGGCTTTTTTTTTGTTGTCCGTATCTTTCTCCGATCCGCTCCAGAAGATCAAAGAAGGTTTCGGTCTGGGGCCGGGCAAGAGAGAGATGGCGGTAATCGATATACCGGTTGAAACATTCGACCAACTCCTGCCGTTGCCCGTTTACCCTTTTTTCCTTTGCCTTGTCCGCCAGCTTTCTGATTGCCTTCAAATTATCAAACCAGACGGATGTTTCCGCCTGACCGGGATCCTGGAAAGAAGGGGCGTATGCCGGCCAGGCTTCCAGGAAACTGGTTATTCCTTTATTGGTGGTGTTTATTTGTGAGATTGTCCGGATGAATCCAACGGTTTTTTCCACCAGTTCCGCTGGGGAAGGAGAGGAGGAAAACTCCTCAAAGGTGTTCAAGGTGGCTTCCCGGCTGTCTGATATCGGTATGCCCCTCTGTCTTAAACGGATGTATCCGGTCAGGAGCATCTGGTTCAGGCTGGTCACCTTTTTCGAGGAGAACCCATAGACACCAAGCAATTCGTTAATTTCTCGACTGTTAAAACCGAGTTGCTCCAGCAGCAAATCATCAATAATCCCCATAAGCATCCTGCGGGATTCGTCTTCACCCAACAAAGTTAACGATGAAGGCAGCCCCGTTTCTAAAGGGTGCTGCCTTAACAATTGATGGCCAAAGCTATGGAAGTTTCTTATCTCCAGTTGACAACGGTGAATCCCCCGGGAATGGTAAAAGTCGGTTTCCTTCAGATTATTGCGAACCCGGACCCGCATTTCCGCGGCCGCTTTTCTGGTAAAGGTGATCGCCAGGATCTGTTCGGGCAGCAACGGCTTTCCCGCCGCTCCGGCTTTTCCGGTAATCAGCCTGGTATACAGCTCCACCAGGCAATAGGTCTTTCCGGTGCCGGCGCTGGCGGAAACGATGATATCTTTATTGAACGGGTAAATATCAGCCATGATCGCGAACATAAATACAAGCCGGTCCGTCAGGCTTGTCAATGGTGAATTTCAACCGGTAATGGTTGTCTTTAACGAACCGGCGCAGGTCGGCCATACAGAGCGGGTCCCCTCTTCCTTCCGGCCGCATGACGATCGTTTCGGGGGCATAAGATTTTATCCGGTCCATAATTCCCTTCCAGCCGTTTTCGTAATACTTTTCAATATACCGGTACGAGTCTTCGGTAAAACAGGGAAAGGAGATCGGGTTGGACAGGCCTTTCAAGACCAGGAACTCCAGCGGCCAGATCACCAGTAAACGGCCCGGATTGTTTCCCAGGAATTCCTTAATATATCTTTTCTGCAGTTTCAGGTCGAAGTCCACCACATTAACATAGGAAACCGCTTCCCCGTTCCGGTAGTAGATAACCCTGACCGGCCGGGCCAGATTAAAGGAGATGGTATGGGGCAGGGAGGTAGCCAGGAAGAGGGTAAGAACCCCCCCTTTAAACAGCCCTTTTCGGAATCCGCCGGGCTGAAAATAACCGGTACGGCCGGCCAGGCCGAACAAGGCCGCCAGCCAGATGGCCACCAGCGGGGTGAAAGGGGTAATGTCCCGCAGGTCGTTAAAATTAACAAAAGAGTAAGTCAGCGTCCCCACGGTGAGCAGGTACAGCTGATCCAGGTTGCGCCGGGTCTCAACTGACCGGTTTTTTCTGAACAGGGGATAAGCCAGGCAGCCGGCCAGTCCCCCGAAAAACCAGGCGGATTCCTGAAGCTTGACCAGCTTGGAAAAGAACATTTTGCTATTCACCACCAGATTGAATTGGCTGGAAACCCGCATGGTATTGAACCAGTAAGTGGAATCGATAAAGTATCCGAGAGCGTTATGATACTGAAAGTAAAGCAGGAAGGCGGCCACCGGCAGGCAAAAACCAAGCAAATATTTCAATACGTTTGCGGCAAGATCATCTGACCTGTGAAAAAGATAGACGATAAAAGGGGCAGTAAACAAAATACCGGGCTGCCAGTCCAGAAAGGCCAAAGCCGCAAACATACCGGCCGGGATAACCCCCCTTTTACGGATCATCCATAAAGAGGTCAATCCCATGAGATTCATCAGGATTTTCGAGGCCGGCCCCGAACAGGCGAAATTCATGACATCGTTTTGCAGGATAAAGATAAAAGAGGCCAGAAAAGCGATCCAGTCATCAGAGAACCAGTCTTTTACCAGGAAATAGATTACCAGGGAGGTTATAAACAGAAGCCCGATAAAAAGAAACCGGACTGACAGGATGAAATCGATTCCCGGAAAAGAGCGGCTCAGCCGGTAGCAGGCGGCGGCCAGGTAGCGGGTCAGAGGGGTCTTGTGGTCCCAGGCGTCCCGGTATAACACCCTGCCCTTGCCGATCTCCTGGGCGAAATAATAGTCCAGGGAAAAATCCAGCAGCACCGGCTGCCTCGCCGGGTAATGCCGGCTGGCGTTGAAAACGGTGACCGCCAGAAGAATCAGCATGACAGCAGATTGTCTTTTGGCCAAGGAGTTACTAAGATTCATAATTTATCGGTTTTTGGGGGAGCTTTGGCATAGACAAACTTCTTATCCACCATAATAACCCATTTCTTAAACTGCCAGCCTTTCAGATAATAATTGTTTTCCTTTAAGAAAGCGGTGAACCGCTTCAAGCTTTTCCGGTCATCCCAGGGAATTATGACAATAATATCAGGGTCAGCTGTTTTAATCGCTTTTAATAGTTTCTCCCAGCCTCCGGGATAATACTTCCTGATATAACCGCCGACATTCTCATAAATGGTAAAAAAAGTCAGGGGATTGGAGAATTCACCGGGCAGGAGGAATTCCACCGGCCCGACAGACAAGATCCTGGAATCTTTATCCATAAACCGGCGAAAATATTTTTCCTGATATTCCCGGTTGAAAACCACCTTTTTTCTGATATTGACCAGCCGGTTTTCTCTTGTTTCCCCCTCGGTAACGAATCTTACCAGAGAGTGATTCCAGGTATGGCGCAGGGTATAACTCAAGAGTACCGCGATTACCAGCAGGTGGTATATCTCCTTTCTTTTCCGGGGAACCGGGCGGGAGAGCAGACCGGAAAAAACCCCTGTCCAGATGGCCGCTAGAACGGTAAAAGGGATGGTGTCGTCCACTGAGTTGAAATTGATAAGCGAATAAGCGGTTGTTCCCAAAGTAAGGAGAAACAACAGATCGATCTTTTTAAGCGTACCGGGCGTTTCTTTTATAAAGCGATTGAAGGCTTTCATAAACGGATAAGCGAGGAAAGCTGCCGCCCCCAGGAAAAAGAGATGAGAATCCTTGAGCCAGACCAGCTTCCGGTGAATATCCCGCAGATTTCTCAGAGGATCTAAGAGAACGTTTACCCGTAAGGTATTGAAAAAATACACCGCCTGAGAGAGATCGCCCAGCGCTCCCTCCAGCCGGAAATAGATGATAAAAGCGGTAACCGGAGCGAGAAAACCGGCCATGTAAGTGATAACAGCCTTAGGAATATTCAGCGATTTCCTTCCGTGTATTAGATGAAGAACAAAGGGAAGGGCAAACACTATTCCCGGCTGCCAGTCCAGAAAGGCCAGGCCGGTAAAGAATCCGGCCGCTCCGGTTCGATTTTTCTGAAACAGCCAGAGGGACAGCAGCCCGGTGAAATTCATCAATATCTTGGGTATGGGGCCTTGGGCGGCAAACCACATCAAGTCGTTCAGGCCCGCCAGGATAAGAGAAGCGGTAAAGGCCGCCCAGCGGTCTCCGGTCCACTCTTTTACCAGCAGGAATATCACCAGGGAGGTGGCGTACAGGATCGAGATAAAAACAAATCTGGTGGCGGTAATATAGTCAACAGACCGGAACCGGCTGTGCAGCAGGTAAACCAGGGAAGCGACAAAAGGGGTAAGCGGGGTTTTGTGATCCCAGGCGTCCCGGTATAATACCCTGCCCTTGCCGATTTCCTGACCCAGGTAATAGTAAGTGGCGGCGTCTTTTTCTACCGGTTGCTGAAACGGCTGATGGAGTGCAGCGTTGAAGAGCAGCAGCAGTAAAATAGCCGCGGCGACCCGGAATCCTGTTAATTTACTGGCTGCCGGGCTGGTTTCGTTTGTCATAAAGAAACTCTTGGAAAGTATAGACCGATCTTTTTTTATGCTGCCATGATTGTATTTTATAATTGTTTTCTTTCAAATAGTCGTACAGCCGTTTCAGGGTTTCCGGATCACCGGAAGGGTGAATCACAAAATAATCAGGGTCGGCCGCCTTGATTTTGCTGTACAATGACGGCCATCCTCCGGGAAAATTATTATTAACGAAAACCTCCAGCTCGGTTGGAAAAACAACAAAAGGAATAGGATTGGAAAGCTCCCATAGTAGCAGATACTCGGCGCTTCCCAAAGAGAAGATCCTGGGTGAGGAGCCGGTTATCCGGCGAATATACCTTTCCTGATAATCCCGGTCAAAAACGACTCTCTTTTTAATTCTAAAATGCTTCCCGTGCTCAATCCCCCCCTCAAAGACAGTCCTGTTCAGATTGTAAGTCACACAATTCGACAGGGAGTAAGCCAATATAAGCAGCATAGTTACTGCCAGGTAAGCTTTTTTAGCGTTTTCCGTAAGAGGCAGCAGCCAGACAGGCAGGCTGAAGAAAAGCCCGCTCCAGACAGATACCAGTGGGGTAAAGGGAACAGTATCCAGAATCCAGTTGAAATTAACGACCGAATAGGTCACAGTCGCCATACTTAGAGCGAAGAGAAGATCGATTTTGCCGATAACGGCTTTATCAATAGGCTTGCTGAGAAATCTCTGGAGCAGGCGAAAAGCCGGGTAACCTGAAAAGACAGCCAGAGACAGGTAGAAGAGATGCTTTTCTCCTAAACCAGCCACTACCTCATGGATCGTCTTGATGGTTTTTTGAGGGTGAAAATGGGCGGAAACCCGGTAGGTGCCAAAGGTATAAAGCGTATGGTACAGGTAATGCAAGGCGCCGTTAAACCAGTAATAGAGGATCATAACAACGAGGGGCAGGAAAAAAAAACTTATATACCTGACAGCTGCCTGGAATATTTTAGTTTTTCTTTTTTGGTAGAGATAAAAAATAAAAGGAATGACAAAAGCGATTCCCGGCTGCCAGTTCAAAAAAGCCAGACCGGCAAATAATCCGGCCGCTCCGTATCGGTTTCTGGAAACAAACCATAATGAGACCAATCCGGTAAAATTCATCATGATTTTGCTGGTGGGTCCCATGCAGGCGTATAACATCTGATCGGTCAGAGAGGCGAAGATTAAGGCGGCTGTCAGGGCTGACCAGCGCTCGTTCAGCCAGTTATCCAGTAAAAAAAAGATGATCAGGGCGGAAAGAAACAGGATTCCGATGAGCAGTAACCGGACCGAAACGATATAGTCGATGAAGGGATATCGGTGATGCAGCCTGTAGACTGAGGACAGGAGATAGAAAGTAAGGGGGGCCTTCACGTCCCAGACGTCCCGGTAAAACAACCGCCCTTTGCCTACCTCCTGGGTATAATAGTAAAGAGTGGCAAAATCATGTTCCACCGGCTGCCTGAAGGGCTTGTGATAAGAGGCGTTGATAATTATTATTCCCAGAAGCAGGGAAATGACCGGCAGGTTGCCGAAATAATTTTTACTGGATATAGCCAAGAGAACGCAGCAATTTAATGGTTTTTTTATCTGTTTCGGTGTATTTCAACCGGGCTTTGAATCTTTTTTCTTTTGACACGAGTTTATCCATCAGGATGTGCATCTCATTTTTTATTTTCGGCTTTTTAAGGGAAATATCTTGAGTTTCGCCCGGATCGGAAACGATATCGTATAATTCTTCCCTGCCGCTGGACAGGTTTCTGTGAAGTTTATAGCGGTCTTTTATGATCGTTTTCTGAGGGTCGCTGATAAAACCGTAGCGGTGCCGTTTCGCCAGTTCGCTGTAAACCGCTCTTTTTTCCCGCGGAGGCAATGCCTGAGCGTCCAGCTTTTCCGGTAGGGGAATACCGGCCCGGGAAAGCAGAGCGGGGTATAAATCCAGCAGGCTGACCGGCTGCGGGATTATCTTATGCGGCCTGTCCGGACGGGAGATGATCAGGGGGATACGGATACTCTCATTATATAAATTGGTTCCGTGGTCCCAGGCGCCGTGCTCCCTGAACTCTTCTCCATGATCGGAGGTTATCACCACGATGGTATTGCCGGTCGGAATATTTTTCAGCAGCCGTTTTACGTGTTTGTCCACATAATTGATCTCACTGTCATACCCGGCTATAACC
>JBHHXV010000116.1:0-6945 GCA_046757225.1 bacterium | reverse complement strand
TGGCTAACCCCTTAATCAGGGGAGACGATGCTTATCTATCTTCTAAATCCGAGTTTATCTGCGTCCTCTTTTCAAATTCCCATACTTTGCATTAACAAAGACCAGTTTTTGCTTGACAGAATCAACGATTTTTAATTACCATTTACCTGTATTTCTATTTTATAAAAATCAGCAGGTTTGGAGGTAAATAAAGATATGAAAGTAGCAAACGATGTTTTGGGGTTAATCGGCAACACTCCGCTGGTAAGACTTAACAAGATAGCAGCAGCCGGTTCCGCCGAGGTAATAGCCAAACTGGAATCGTTTAATCCCGGAGGCAGCGTCAAGGACCGCATCTGTTTCAGCATGATCGAGACAGCGGAAAAAAACGGAAAGCTGAAAAAGGGAGACACGGTCATCGAGCCGACCAGCGGCAATACCGGCATAGGCCTGGCCATGATCTGCGCTACCAAGGGATACAGGCTGATTTTAACCATGCCGGAGACTATGAGCATGGAACGCCGTTACATCCTCAAGCAATATGGGGCGGAAATCGTTCTTACTCCCGGAAGCAAGGGGATGACCGGAGCGATCCAGAAAGCCGAGGAATTGTGCGATGAAATTAAAAGCTCCTTTATGCCCCAGCAGTTCAACAACCCGGCCAACCCGGAAATTCACAGGAGAACCACCGCTCAAGAGATAATCAATGACACGGCAGGTAAGTTCGACGCTTTCGTATCGGGGGTCGGCACCGGTGGAACCGTTACCGGCGTGGGGGAAATATTGAAAAGCAAATACTCACATATTAAAATATACGCGGTAGAGCCGGTCAACTCCCCGGTAATTTCCGGCGGAAAACCGGGTCCTCATAAGATTCAGGGAATAGGAGCCGGTTTTATCCCCGGGGTACTGAACACCGATATCATCGATGAAACCATTCAGGTTACGGATGAAGAGTCCTTTGCCACCGCCAAGAAGCTGGCAAAAGAAGAAGGGCTGCTGGTGGGAATCTCCTCGGGAGCGGCCTGCTCGGCAGCTCTCAAGGTAGCCCAAAAACTGGGTAAAGATAAAAAAGTGCTGGTAGTCCTGCCGGATACGGGAGAACGCTATTTTTCCGTTGCCGCTTTTGTGGAAGAATAACGATAAAAAGAAACTGCTTTTCGCGGCGGTAATCGTCATCATTCTCAGTGTGGGGTGGTGGGGTTACCGCTACCTTGATACCCGCCTGTCCTTATATAGGTTGGGAGTTTCCGTCTGGCACAGAGACCGCAGAACCTTCCTGAAATACGTCGCCCTTTCCCAGATAGTAACCCAGGTGGTAAATCAGACCGGTCATGATATCAACGATACCTACAGCCGGGGAACAAAGAACAGAACATGGTCGAAACTGGAACTGGAATTCGGGCGGGAATTGCTGAAGAATGCCTCCCGCACCATCAGGCGGGCGATACGAAAATCGGTAGCCTTTGAGATATCAACCAACCTTTATCAAACAGAACGCGACAGAAAGCCGACAAAGGGAATAATCCAGGAGCTCAAAATTTATTTCCGGGTAATTTCCGCTGTCCGAGGCTTCTCTTTTCAAAGAATCAGCCCCATCAGAGCCAAAATCAAGATAAAACGCACAGAAACCCTGGGAGGGGAAAGCCCCTATCTGGGAAATAAAAAGACCTTGACTTTCCGGCTGCGGAAAAAGAAATTCGGTTACTGGAAGATTGTGGGGTTAGATCTTTCCTAAATAATAAGCCTTTACCTTCCCTTCCATACCGGTGAGAAAAGCGAAACCGAAAGGACCGATCGCTTTATTATCATCAGTAACCTTCAGGCTGCCTTTGCCTGATTCTTTTTTAGAAGGGCTCTTAAATTTAAAATTCCAGACCCTGGTGACATTCCTGACCAAACGGTTGCCGCTGTATGTGGGACGCACCTGATGAAATTTCTGAGTAATCATCATCTCTAGGGATTTTTTCGATTCTTTCACTATGTAGTTGTCCTGCAGATCCGGGTCTCTATACTCCGGGACCGCCGGAAAGTTGATTCTTTTAACATCTATTTTCTTTATTAAAGATTGATTGAGGTTCATGTTCCCCGGCGTCAACCTGTCCACCACTTTCTGAGGAATCCCGGTCAGGGAAGCTAAGGTAAAGACCCTGGTATCGTTACCGTTTATCACCAGTATCTTGGCTTGAGATTCCGCGTACGAATAATCGGCCCGGTTGGTAATATGAAGGTTTTTGCTTAACCGATGACCCTCAGCCAAATCGATATAATCAGCAGCCAATAAATAAACCCTTCCCCTGATCCCGGCCCAACCGGCAGTCGGAAGCAAAACCGCCAACAGGAAAAATGCCGACAGCAACCCTTTTATATATATTTTAAACCGCTTCATATCCCGTCCCTATACCCTATAAATTACACCATCGAAGGATATCCGTCAATCAGGAAATCATCTCCCGAACGGGAGATCTCTGTATTCGTCAGCCTGATTCCCGAAAAACTTGTTGCCCTTAAATCCCCCACACCCTCAACCGAGTTTCCTCCGCCGATGATCAGGGGCGCGTAAAAAAAGATTACCCGGTCTACCAGTTTTTTTTTCAGAGCGGAAGCCGCCAGCAGCGCCCCCCCCTCCAGCAAGATCGAATCTATTCCTCTTTCGGCCAACCGGACAGCCAGATCATGCAGATCGACCTGTCCCTCATCTTCCCGGCAGATAATTATGCTTACGCCTTTTTCGGCCAGTATCTCTTTTTTCTCAGGAGGGATACGGCCGGTAACGGCGATGATGGTCTTTTCCGGCTCCTTTTCAAAGATATTCAAACCATCAGGTAAATCACCAGCGGCACTGACCACGATCTTCCAGGGGTTTCTCCCTTCAACCAGCCGGCAGTCAAGCCGGGGATTATCCGCCCTCACGGTTCCGGCCCCCACCATCACTCCGTCCATCTGGCTTCTTATCCGGTGAACCAGTTTCCAGCTCCGGGAGCCGGTTAAATAAAACGGCTCCCCTCCCCGTTTAAAAGCGATCCGGCCGTCCAGGCTTAAAGCCAGCTTCAACAGGAACAAGGCTCTTTTTTCCCCAGGCAGAGGTTTCAGCGTCAGGGGGCGGTCAGCTACCTCAAGATCATAAGCCATTATTGAATAAGACGTTGTTTTCGACAGTAACCCGCTCTCCTTCGCCAAAGGCTTGAATAGCGGACATCTTATTATTATAAATAGAGTTTCCCGTAATCAGGACCGGCCCTCCAGACATGCCGGATATCTTCATCCCCATAAGAGCGCCGAATCCCCCCATGCCGTGCACTATTCCCCCCAGCATATTATCGTGGATTTTATTGTTGCCGACCGTCAGGGAACCGACATGTACCAGCCGAATTCCTCCGAATTTATGACCGGAAACCTCATTGCCGGTAATCAATCCCCCGGCCTGCTCCCGCAGGGCGATTCCCACCGCTTTATTATGGTAGACCCTGTTTCCCCGGATAGTGGTCCGCGCCCCCGCCCTCATGCCGATACCGGCCAGATGATTCTTATAGGAAAAGTTGTTCTCGATAACGGTCGGGTAGGTGTTCATGGCACTGATTCCGGTGGCCATGAACATTCTTTCCGCAACGCCGTTATTATAGACGGTATTTTCCCGGATTGACGGATAAGCGCCGTCCTTACACCCGATTCCCGACAAATTATTATTATAAACCGTATTGTTTTCAATTATCGGGTGAGAGCCGTTCTTCGAGCCGATCCCCAGTTCGTCATTGGAATAAACCAGGTTGCCTATAATGGCGGGGGAAGAATTATGATTACAGCCGATCCCCAATCCCAGGTTGGCGTAGACGACATTGTTGGCGATCACCGCCGCTGACCGCTTTTTACCCTTGACGTGATTCCCTATGCCGGTGCTGCCGTTTCCGGTAATAATATTATTGATTATAACCGGAGACGTTCCCCGGCATTGAACGCCGTGCGGATGTCCAGGCTGATGATGATCGACCTTATCCAGCCCCGTAAGGGTAAACCCATCGATAACAGCGTAGTCAGCCCCTTCAACAATCGGCTCCCGAATCCCTTTCCTGCCATGGATAACCGTCCTCCGGGCAGCCGTATGGTTCTGATGTTCCTCTTCGCTCCCCTCGCTCCTTACCGTTACCCCATTCTTTAATTTTATATGCTCATAATAAGTGCCGGGAGCTACCAGGACAATATCCGTGGCCCTGGCGGCATTTATGGCTTCCTGAACTGTTTTGTACTTCGAGGGAACCGGCAAAACCCTTTTACCGCTTACGGTACAGGCCGACATTCCCGTCATGACCATAATAAGAAAAAACAGGTTGCCTTTGGCGACAACCATTAATTGAGACGCGGATCTTCGCGGATATAACGCAAAAGAATTTAATAATCCTGTAAATCCGCGTTTATCTGCGTCCAATTTTTAAAACCCTATACGAAAATTTAGAAGGGACGGCCGGACTTGGGAGTACCGGGGCCTGCTTCGCCGTGACAGGTCAGGCAGATTCCATAACCATCCACCCGCAACCGTTTGGTAGCATCCGCTCCCTTACGGGTAATGGGATTAAGCTCCACTCCTTTCGCGTGAGGATTATGGCAGGAAGGGCAGACCAAGCGCCCGTTGCTCCGGGGAATCATCAGTCCCAGCCGTTTTTCGGAATAGGCAATCTGCTTGGCGATATTTTCAGGAGGCATCCGGCCATAGTGGTTCACTCGAATAGGATGCAGGACGGTCTTACCCATGTGACATGATTTACAGTGAGAATACAAGGTTTTTCTCAATTTCCAATCCTTGGGCAGAATCGCGTTCCTGTCCGGCACTTCCGTGTGACAAAACAGACACATAGCCCGATTAACCGAACCATCGGGATTTATCTGGTTCTGATGAGGAGAAAACTGGGTAAGCGACCCTTTTATATGGCAAAAAAGGCAAAGGGCATACCGGGTCTGAAAGTAACGCTCATCCGGGTCATTGCCCCAGAAAAAGGTTTTTATCACTTCGTAAGGGGCTCTTCTTAAAAAGGATTTGTTTTGCGACTTAATTGATTTGTTGGGCTTTTCCTGAAGGCGCACATCATGGCAGGTGATGCAGGTAATGATATTGCCATCCTTCAAAGGAAAATCCGGAGGCGGGGCTTTGTGGCGGGAATCCTCTACAACAGGCACATTGTAGACGTGTTGATCAACCCCTTGCAGCTTGGTTTTATGGCAGCTGTTACATAGCTTGACATCATCGCCGCCATATTTTATGGGAGCCGGGTTCCCGGAGATCGGTTTTGAGACATGACATTCCTGACAGGCGTTTTTCTGCCAGTGAGGATTGAGTTTTCCTTTTAATTCAGGGTCTTTATAGGAAAACGAACTTACTTCTGAAACCGTGGCAAAGAGGAGGAAGAGGGAGAATAGCAATAAAATTAAGGCCTTGTTGGATTCAGCGCGCTTATCTTTACCCGTTCCTTCCACCGTCTTATCATCGCTCCGTTCCAGATACAACCAGTTCTGGTTTACAACATTTATCTTTTACTAAACCCGGTACTCATTCTTTCTTTAAGAACAGGCTGATTGGGATACAGTTTTATTGATTTCTGCCAGCTTTCCAGGGCTCGTTGTTGAAAGCCCTTGTAATAATACACGTACCCTAAATTACGGTAGGTTTCCGCATTCTTCTTGTCCAGATCTATCCCCTTCTTTAATATAGCGACAGCGCTCTTATAATTTCCTACCATTTTATAAGCATTACCCAATTCATTATACGCCCTTAAATCTTTTGGATACAGCTTTACGTATTTCTCCAAAGTCTTAACCCAGTCATCTCTTAAACCTAACCGGCTGTAAGATCGGCTTAATTTCAGATAACTATCGGGGCTCGGATTATACGTAATCGCTTTTTTATACTCTTTTATCGCTTCATACAACCACTTTTCGGGATGGTCACCGAAGGTTTTTCCGGTAACCTTCTGATAATAGGTAAACGCCAGATTGCTGTGCAATCTGGCGTTCTTGGGGTTTTGCCTTATTCCCAGCCTGAACTCCTTGGCGGCGCTGTTATATAATTTCATAGACCTGAAGACCAGGCCGTTCATGTTATGAACACCCGCCAGCTTATCCGCTTTTTCAAATTTCATCGATTTTTTCCAGGCGGCCAACGCCTTGGTCCGATTTCCCAGGGCATAATAAGCCTTACCGATTACCTTGTTCGCTCTCAGGCTGTCCGGATAAATCTTGAGCAGATCCAGGGCGGTATTTATCGCTTTGTTAAATCGCCTGTCCTGATAATAACTCATAGCCAGATAGTAATAAGCCTTTTCATTTTTCCTGTTATTGGCTATCTCCTTTTTAAGCGCCTCGATAGCCTTCAGATAATCCCCTTTTTTATAAAGCAATAAACCGATATTATAGTTTACGAAGGGAAAGGTCGGATCCAGTTTCAAGGTGTTTTTATACCCGAGCATCGCCCGGCGTTCATTGGAAAAAGCAATAAACTTATCATACCCCTTCAGGTCATACAGGTAGGCGGTAATGTATTTATAGAGAGGATTGTCAGGCTCTTTTATCATCAGGCCGGTATATTTGGTCACCGCCCCGTCAAACTTCCCGTCCCTGATGTAACATTTTACCAGCATACGATGGGCTGCCAGAAATCCTTGATCCTTTGAAATTATCTTATCAAGAAGCTTTTCGGCCCCACTGTAATTACCGGCCTGATACAGACTTTCCGCCTTTGACAATGAAGACGCCCATCCGTTGACGGGCAGACTAAAAGCTATTACCCCTATTACCAGAACGGTCTTCCACCAACGTTTTAATTCTCTAGTACGCATAAAGACGTACCTCCATAAAGGACATTTTTATATCTTACCCAGCAAGAGGCTCACAATAAAGGAGGCCAGCATTACGCAAAAAGATATCAGCGATATTTGGGCCAAGGTGAGCATAATAGGTTGTGTTGTAGCTAACATGACT
>JBHHXV010000115.1:0-6984 GCA_046757225.1 bacterium | reverse complement strand
CGGATCGCCGAAAATACCGATCAATTTGGTTTTTCCGTCTATGGGGGATAAGCTCATAATTCTCCTTTTACCGGTCTATTAATTGATTAACTGCCGGTTTCTGTGTTATTCTTTACCGATATTTTAGCATGGTTGAATATTAATGGAAATTGATGAGGAAATAGATAATCTTATCCGGGTGACGGTCAATGTTTTCGAGGCTTACACGGCAGTGCTGTTCAAAGCGGAGAACAACGCCTTATCTCTGCTGACCAGCCACAGTTTCAGCAGACAGGTCAGAAAAAGGCACCGGATCGAGTTCGGTCACGGGTTTATCGGCTGGGTGGCGGGCAGCGGCAAGACCCTGTCCGCGTCTAAATTCCGGGATGATACCCAGGAATTGACTTATTACAAAAAAGAGGAAAACATAAAATCCTTTATCGCCGCGCCGGCGCTGTACCGCCGGGAAGTGCTGGGGGTGCTCTGCGTTGACAGCAAAGCCCAGTTCAAGTTTACCGAAAAGGAACAGAAGATCCTGGAGAATCTGGCCGGGCAATTCGCTTTGATCCTGAAAAGGCAACAGGAAAAAGAGAAAGAACGAGCCCCGGCGGAGATCACCCGTAAAGTAATCGAGGTCTGCCATGGACTGAACGGCCTGCGGGAGGAGGAGTTATTAAATGGAGCCGTAAAGTTGACCAGGGAACTGGTGGAGGCGGACGGGTGCATTCTCGCCCTGGCCGGTAACCGGCCAGGCGCCCTGGAGGTCAAGCGGGCGGAGGGGCTGACCGATTCCGATACCTTTTTAAGGTCTTTTTCAGCGGCAGAGGGACTGGTCGGGCTGATGATGAAGGAACAAAAACCGCTGCTGGTATCCAACGATAAAAGGGAAAGAAGAACCTTTCAACTGCTTTCCCCTGATGAGCCAAGACAAAAGATATCCTCCTTTATCGGCGTGCCCCTGACCGATGGAGACCGGTTTCTGGGGGTCTTGGGATGCACCAGAAAAAAAGGGAAAACCAATTTTTCCTATAATGATCTTTCTTTGGTAAAGATTATCGGCAGACAAGCGGCGCTCCGCTGGTCCAACATCATGTTGCGAAAGCGACTGGCCCTTGGAAAAACCAGCGATTCACTGAGCGGATGGCTGAATCACGGGAGTTTTCTTCAGCAGATCGGAATAGAAATCGACCGCGCCAATATTGAAACCTTTTCCCTTATCCTGATTAACCTGGATAAGCTGAGTTCGATCAACCGGCGTTACGGTTACTTCTTTGGAGACCGGTTGATCGGAGAGGTGGCCCGCTTTATCGAACCATTTCTGAAAGAGAAAGACACGAGGGCCAGGTTTTCGGGAAAGCGGCTGGCCCTGCTGCTGCCCGAAGTAAGTCGCCGCGCCGCCCTGAAACTGGCGGAAGAGATAAGGACCCGGGCCGAACAGCATATTTTCGTAATAAAACCTTATGAAATCAAAACCACGCTCAGTCTGGTGGCAACCACTTATTCCGACCCGGCCGGCACCAGGGATGAATTATTATCCGCCCTTCAAGCTGAAGCAGGAAAAAACAATTCCGTATCTTACGCGACAGGTACCGGGTTTCAGCCTGAGGAAAAGCTGAAACATCAGGTTTTTGAACAATCTCGGGTAATATAGCAGATGTTTTTACCATACAGGGTAGCGAAAGGCCCGCAATAAAAAGCTTTACCGCGAAAAGACCTAAGTGGAACACTCCCCCTTCTTGGGGGACAACCAGCTTTTTTCATCATTACAGGGTAACGAAAGGCCCGCTATGAAAAGTTTTGAATTATTTTCCCGGGAACTGGCCATCGATCTGGGTACGGCCAACACCCTGGTCTTTATCAAGGGAGAAGGGGTGGTGGTCAACGAGCCATCCATGGTAGCCCGCAACCTTGAAACCAACGAGATTATCTGCTGCGGCATGGAGGCCAAAAAGATGTCCGGCAAAACCCCCCGGGGAGTAAAGGTCTCCCGTCCATTGAAAGACGGGGTAATCGCCGACTTTGAACTGGCCAGCGCCATGGTCAAGTATTTTATCGGCCGGGCGCTGGATAAAAAAGGATTGTTCGGCCCCAGGATAGTCTTAGGGGTTCCTTCCAATATTACCCAGGTGGAGAAAAGAGCGGTCGTTGAGGCGGCTTTCCAGGCCGGCGGGCGTTCGGTTCACCTGGTGGAGGAGTCTATGGCCGCGGCTCTGGGCGCTGAGCTGCCGGTGGAGGAACCGGTAGGGAACATGGTGGTGGATATCGGGGGAGGAACCACCGAGGTGGCGATCATTACCATGGGGGGTATGTCTTACTGCAAATCTCTGAGAGTGGCGGGGGATGAGCTGGATGAGGCCATTATCCGGTATTTGAGAGTGACCCACAATCTAGCCCTGGGAACCAATACCGCCGAACAGCTCAAGTTCGATCTGGCCACCGCCTATCCCACCGGCATGGACCGTACCGCCACCATCAAGGGGCAGGATGTCAGCAACGGAATTCCCAAAACCCTGGAAATCCATGAAGAAGAGATTCGGCAGGCGATTACCGACCCGCTTAACGCCATTGTATACGCGGTCAAGGAAGCGCTGGAAAACACCCCCCCGGAACTGGCCACTGAAATCAGCGAACGGGGCCTGGTACTGGCCGGAGGGGGAGCCAGCCTGTGGGGGCTGGACAAGCTGCTGGCCCAAGAGCTGAATTTTCCGGCCTATGTACCGGAGGAACCGATCTTATGCGTGGTGGGCGGTATCGGAAAAACCCTGGAAAACACCAAGCTGCTGAAGCAGATAGCTATCAATTAATACATTTAGGGATAATCCCTAATGAAATTTCAGCATACCGAGCCAGACCCCGATAAATTATTAACCTCTTCCAAGCTATATTTTATCGCTTACCGGCTTTACAGCGGCCGGATAACCATCCATCAAGCGCTCACAGAGTTCGCCGCCTGGGTGGACCATGATTTCCGGGAAGATATCGCCGGAGCCCCCCTGCCCCGCAAGCTGCTCTTCTTTTTAACCTGGCTCCTTTCCCGAATAATGCTTTCCGTTTTCCGGCCGGTTCGCTGGCTGTTTTTCCAGCGTATCTTTCTGAAGGTTCTCCTGCCGTATCTTTTCCTTCCGGTATACAGGTTTCTCACTTCCAAATGGCTGCGTCTGCTTTTTTCTCCCCGGAAATTGCTCAGGGAAGTCCGGCGGAAGCTGGAAGAAGAGCGGGAAAACCGGGGCTACACCGTTACCAGAAGCCGTTCGGAGTCAAGTCTTAAAGAAGGCGGGGAATCCCTGCTGTTCAGCTTGTTTTATCATCTGCTCGGTTTGTCGGAGTTGAGCTGGGAGGAGGTGCACCGCCGCTTCCGTAAAACTATTGTTCTCATTGTTTCCCTGGTTTTACACCTGTCGGTGTTACTGGTTATGCGCTACCAGAAACCGACCAAATACGATTTAAGCGGGGGAAAGGTTCTGGATTTAAACAGTATTCAACTGGTGGATATAGGCGGGAAAACCCTGGACAAGCCAAAGTCCCTAAGCGGTAGAAAACCGGGAATCACCAAGCGACTAACCCCGGCCGGAAAATTATTAAAAAAGATCGCGCGCCTGAAACCGGTCATTAAAAACAAACCGAAACCGCCCCCTCCTACTTCCCGGGAAAAGATTCCCCATGAACCCGAGCCGAAACCGAAAAAAATCCGTCCCGCACTGGAACGCAGGATAGCCATTATTCAGGAGAAGACCGCTGCTTTGATCCGGCAGCCGGCGGTTTCCAAATTGTCTTCTTTTAAGAAAAGCTTTCCCCAGCCTTCCCGCAAGCGGAAAGTGATTATTCCCGGCCCCAGGGAAAAGCAGGAAAAAAGGGTAATTTCCCGCCGGCCCGCTCCCGGCCAAATGGCTTCGGTCAGGAAGATTGAGACTCCGATGAAGGAGCGGCTTACGGTCTCGGCCGGAGTCAGCCGGTTTCCGGTCGAGCAGTCCCGGTTACCGGCCGATAAATCCGCTCAGCCCCTGCAACAAGAAGTCCAGACCCGTCAACATACCAGACAGCTACTCAGTATAGTCACTCAGAAGAAGAGCGGGAAAGCCATTGATGATAAGAGCAATCTTTTAAGCCGTTCCAGGGTGGTTTTAACCATGGCGGACATAGGTATTAAAAAGGTGGACCTCAGCCGGGAACAGGAGTTGGCTTCCCGGAAATCCGACCTGGGACGAACGGAAAAGCAAGAGCGCCGGGTGGAGTCGGCTGAAGCAAAAATTGAGAAACCTGAGTTGAAGTTTGACGCCGCCCAGGACCGGAAGACAGTCAAGCACAGGGAGTTTAAAAGAAGAGAAAGCAAGCCGGTGAACAAGCTGTTTACTCTTGACCAGAAAAAGTCTGACCTCAGACCGGTGGAGTCTTCCGCCAACCACCGGAGCGACATGAACCGGTTCCCGGAAAAGGCAGCCAAAAAAACCATCACGGATATTCCCGAAGCCGGGGAAAATACCGGGAGCGACTGGGAAGCCGGTTCTCCGGGGGTTACCTACCTTGACAGCGGCGGCAAGCAGTCTTTCAGCGCCCTCGAATCAAGGGACAGCCTGGAAAAAAGTACCGATTATCACCAGGTGGCGGCCCTTTCTTCAACCGGGGAAAAGGCTGAGTCCCGGGCTTCGCTTTCCCGGATCTCTCCGAGTCGGGAAAAAACGCTGGCCTTTGACGAGGGAGCGCAGGCCCTGGAAAAAATCCTGAAATCATCGGTGGCCCGTCAGGTATCGGCCGCAGGAAAGAAAAGACCGCTCAAACGGAAACAGGGCTCGGTTAAAATCGATCTGACCATGCCCCGGAGCATGATTACCAGAGAAGCCTTGTATACCTTGACCGGAAAAATCGATCAGGAAGCCAGGATGGCCTGGATCAAGGTCAACGGAATCACCCAGTTGGCGGCGGTGGTGAAGGGGAGACTGGTGGCCGAGCTTTCCATGAAAAAGGGGATCAATGAAATAGAAGTAACCGCTTTCGGCTTCTCCGGCGGCTTCGGCCGGAAAAAAATCAAGATCTTGTTCCAGCCTCTCAAACAGGTGCCGGTGGTCACCCTGATTTCTCCCTCAATGCAGGTGGAGAAGGCTAAAAAAGGGGATGCTGTCCTGGTGAAAGGGGAAATCGACGATCTCACCATCACGAAAGCGGTCTTGTTCTTAAACCGCCGGCCGATCATGCTTTCAGTCAGGAAGGGGAAGTTCTCTCAAAAGACGGTACTCCCGGGCAAGCGGTTGAACACCTTCAGGATAATGGCCACCAACCGGGACGGAGTAAAGGGATACAGCGCGGTGCACACCGTGCTGGTAGGAGCTGACGTGAAGATAATGAACCCGCGTCCCTTCTGATACCGATACCTGATTTGTTAGCCCAAAAAAGTTGAAGGGAAACTGATAAAAAGTAACTATTTTCAACAACATGTCATCTGCTTTGCTATGATTCCCGAATTATTCGGGTCATGACGGGCCATTACCCCCTGTGATGAAAAAAGGTGGTCGCCCCCCATGGAAGGGGTAATTCCACTTCGCTGTTTTCACGGTAAAAGATCACGTTTGTAAACCAGAAGCAGGATATGCTATAGTCATAGCCTTAATATACCTGGTATTTTTACGGTGAAAATAAAAGTTTAGCGCAATTGCAGGAGACCGGAAAGTTGAGCAACGATAAACAGGACAAAAATAGAATCTCATATGAAATCAACAAGGAAATGGAAGGGGGAGCGTATATTAATCATGCCTTTATTCTGCACTCCAAGAAGGAGTTTATCCTGGATTTCGGCCTTGGGCTTCCCTCGGGAAATGTCAAGGTTCAGTCGCGGATAATCACCAATCCCCTCGATGCCAAGGCGATCATGCTGGCGTTGCAGGAGAATATCCGGAATTATGAACGTAAATTCGGGGAGATACCGGTTCCTCCTCCTTCTGAGTCGCCGGATGAGTCTAAGTTGCACTAGCCAGGGGAACCAAAATGGATAAATGGGAATGCGGGGCCTGCGAGTATATTTACGATCCGGCGACAGGCGACCCGGAAGGAGAAATCCCTCCGGGAACCCCTTTTGAAAATTTGCCGGACGATTGGGTCTGCCCGGAATGCGGCGCCCCCAAAGAAATGTTTACGAAAATAGAGGCTTAACTGAATGGCGTCGTCTATCGAAGTAAAGCCCGGGGTTGATTGGGCCGGGGTGTTCGATCCTGATCTGAGGGTGTTTGATATTATTATGCGCACCAATTTCGGGACCAGCTACAATGCTTACCTGGTAAGAGGAAGCGGAAAAACGGCCCTGATCGATCTGGTTAAGGCCCCTTTTGCTGACGAGTTTCTCGATAGTCTGAGCAAAGAGGTGCCGCTGGACAAAATCGATTATATCGTGGCCAACCACACCGAACCGGATCACAGCGGAGCTTTGGCCGCCTTGCTCAAGGGTGGCTATGAACCGACCGTTATCGCCTCCAGAAGCGGTCTTAATTTCCTGAAACAGATAGTAAACCGCCCCTTTAAATCAGAGCAGGCCGATAAAATCCAAACCCTCGACCTGGGGGGGAAAACCCTGAGATTTATTTCCGCTCCCTTTCTGCACTGGCCTGACAGCATGATTACCTGGCTGCCGGAAGATAAACTGATCTTCAGCTGCGATTTCCTGGGCAGCCATTTTTGCGATCCCCGGATGTTTGACGACAGGATCGATGATTTTTCCGACAACCGTAAATACTATTTCCAGCATATCATGCGCCCCTTCAAGAAGCATGTGCTGGCCGCTCTGGACAAACTGGCCGCTCTGGAGATAGATACCGTCTGCCCCAGCCACGGCCCGGTTCTCCGAACCGGGATTCAGCGGTATTTCGATGAATACCGTGAATGGTCAACTCCTCATCCGGCCGCCGGGAAGAAGGTCATCATCGCTTATGTATCCGCTTACGGCAACACCAGGCTGATGGCCGAGACCATCGCCCGGGGATTCAGTGACAAGTCGGTCGAGGTAAAATTATACGATGTTAC
>JBHHXV010000114.1:0-7182 GCA_046757225.1 bacterium | reverse complement strand
TGATGATTCCCGACAAGGACAGCATTTCGTCTTACTATGTTCGAGGTTTATAAAAGGTCAACTCCGGAAATCTGGCCAGTTCTTTGAATTGACCGTCCCGGCTGTATATCATCGATTGGGATTCCAGGGCGACAGCGGCAATATAACAATTGGTCAGACTGATGTTAATATCCTTTTGTTTCAACTTGAAAGACAAAATTCCCGCTTCTTCCCACATTTCCCTTTTCACCTCCAGTACAGGAAAAACATCTTTCAAGTCATTAACCACCTCTATTTCCTTCAGCGACCCGCAACCCCGGTACAATTCCGCCAGGATCAGCCCCAGTAAACGTATTTTTCCCGTCTCCGCCAGGCGGTTAATCTCGGAATAAACCTGCTTTTGCTTTCGGAAGTAAGCGATCCAGACAGAGCTGTCGACAATCACCTGATTTTCATTCATGGTGCGCATCGCTGTGACGCAGGTTTTCCGCCTCTTCAAACTCCAGACTTCCGGCTAACATCTTGATTTTACCCAGTTTTCTGGCCCTGATCTCGCCCTGGACCGCAGTCATGACCGCCTGGGTTTTGTTCTTGGCTCCGGTCAGTCTCAGCAGCTCCGCCAGTACTTTCTCAGGCAACGTCACCGTGCTTCGCACAATATTATCCCCCCATTTCGCACACAAAACATATCTTAATTATATGCCAGAAAAATGTTAGAATCAAGCTTTAAATTAAGCACGCATATACTATAATTAACAGCACATAATTCCATAACAAATTACCACGTAAATAACGTTGCTAACAGCACAATACTTATAAGTAATATCATGAGTCAGCGTTATTATTTATTATTTCAACATGTTACATTCTTCCCGAGATAGGCTTCAATAACATGAGGATTTTGACGGACTTCATCAAACGAGCCTTCAGCGATTTTCCGGCCATAATCAAAAACTACCACCCGGTCGGACAAACCCTTGACTACGCTCAAGTCATGTTCGATTACCAGGACAGCGTAGCCGTCATCCCTGATTCTCTTGATATCCGCCAATAACTTCTTTGACTCCAGTGGGTTCATGCCGGCAGCCGGTTCATCCAACAGCACCAGATGTGGAGAGGAAGCTAAAGCTCTTACTATTTCTAGGCGTCTTTGGTCAGCATAAGGAAGATTATGAGCCAATTCGTTTTTCAGGGGAGCAAGGGTCCGGGCATACTGATGAAGCAGCCTGAAGGCTTTTTCTTTGACCTCCTGTTCTTCACGTTTGGTAAAAGAGGTATTGATAATTGCCCCCAGAGGACTAGTTCTAGTACGGCAGTGCATTCCTACCATGACATTTTCGATTACCGTCATGTTGGCAAACAGACGAATAGTCTGGAAGGTACGGGATATCCCGGCATAATTGATCTGATGTGGTTTCAACCCGATAATGTTCAGCTTCTCTTTATCAGTGGTAAAGGAGATATTTCCGGAATCCGGTTGATAAATCCCGGTCAATAAATTAAAGAACGTGGTTTTCCCTGAGCCGTTCGGGCCGATAAGGCAAACGATCTCCCCGGAATCGATATGGAAGTCTATTTCATTGACCGCAGTCAGACCACCGAAACTCTTTTTTAATTTATCGATACTTAATAGCATATAATACGCTTAATTAGAATGCAATACAATATTTTGATTATTCCAGGTGGTCGGCAGGATCAAGCTCATGGTAGGAAAATTCCAATTGACGGCGTTTACTGGGAATGAGACCTTCAGGCTGAAAAACCATCATGGCGATCAAAGCGGCGCCGAACAGCAGCATCCTGTACTGCTGAAAATCCCGCAGCTTTTCCGGCAGAACCACCAGCACGAACGCTCCCAAAATTACTCCCGGCAGGCTTCCCATTCCCCCCAGAACCACCATGGACAGAATCATCGCCGACTCCATAAAAATAAAACTCATGGGGTCGACAAAGCCGATGGTGTTGGCGTAAAGCACCCCGCCCATACCGGCAAAACTGGCGCCAATGGCAAAGGCCAGCAATTTGAAAGCGGTGGTATTTATTCCCATCGCTTCCGCCGCCAGCTCATCCTCCCGGATAGCCACCCAGGCCCGGCCTATCCGGGAGTGGTTAAGCCGGTAGACCGCAAACCCCATCAAGGCCGCCAGCAGATATATCAGGAAATAGTTGTTGGTTATCCTGGGAAATTCCAAGCCGAACAGCTCCATCCCTTTTTCAAAGGAAAAACCGCCCAGAGCCGGGCCGGGAATACCGGATATTCCTTTAGGGCCATTGGTAAAGGTTCCCCAATTGGTCAGCACCATCCGGACAATTTCCCCAAACCCCAGGGTGACAATGGCCAGGTAATCACCGCGTAAGCGTAAAGTGGGAATTCCCACCAGCAAACCGGCGCCGGCAGCCAGAAAAGCCCCAGCCGGCAATAAAAACCAAAAGGCCCAGGTAAGTTCGGGAAAAGCTTTAAAAAAGATAGCGCTGGTATAGGCTCCGATAGCGTAAAAGGCGACGTAGCCGAGATCCAGCAGACCGGTGAAACCGACGGTAATGTTAAGCCCCATTGCCAGGCATATATAGATCCCGGCAATGGTGGCCACATGAATCCAATAGCTATTGTCCAGGGAAGTAAAGACAACCGGATAAGCGATTACCGCCACCAGCAGAGAGATATAAAACGAGGGATGCGAAGTGTCGATCTTTATCTTGTTCAGTAGATCAAGGCGTTTGACCGCTATGACTGCGGCCGCTATCATAAGAAGGAACCCTACAAAAACCGGCGGCTCCTCAATCAGCATCCCGGCCACCAGCAGGCCGAAGGATACTGATACGGCCAGGATAGTTGTTATCGTATTTTTCATACTTTTTCGCTGACATTTTCTCCCATCAGGCCGGAAGGGAGAAGAATCAAGACGATAATCAGAACCACAAAAGAGATAGCGTCTTTGTAATCAAAGGCCCAGGCAAAGCCGACCGCCGACATGACCGCCACGACAATCGTTTCGCACAGCCCTAAAATGATACCGCCCAGCATCGCTCCCCGGATATTGCCGATTCCGCCTAAAACAGCGGCGGTAAAGGCTTTCAACCCCAGGATAAATCCCATATCGAATTTTATTCCCCCGTAATAAAGCCCGTTCAGAATTCCTCCTACGGCAGCCAGTGATGAGCCGATAACGAAGGTTACGGTTATGATCCGGTCGCTGTCGATTCCCATCATAGAGGCGGCTTCCATATCCTGGGCAGTGGAGCGCATCGCTTTTCCCATCAGGGTTTTTCTTACCAGCAGGTCAAGCAGATACATCAACAGCACGCTGCCCACCACTGCGATTATCTGAATATTGTCGATCCTCACCCCTCCGAAAGTCACCCCCCCGATAATTCTTCTGGGGAAGGGGAAGAGGTCCCGGCCAAAGGCCAGCATCACGAAATTCTGTAAAAAGATGGAAACTCCGATAGCGCTGAGCAAAGCGGTTATCCGGGGGGCGTTGCGGAGCGGCTTGTAGGCGATTCGGTCAACGGCCACCCCTAAAATGGAAGTGATAACCATCGATACCAGGAAAGCGACGGTCAGCATAACGCCGAAATTGGTTAGCCCTAAGCTTTCCAGCCCCTGCAAGGTAAAAAGACCGATAAAGGCTCCGAACATGAAGATCTCGCCGTGGGCGAAGTTGATCAGCTCGATAATTCCGTACACCATGGTGTACCCCAAGGCCACCAGGGAGTACATGCTGCCCAGGGTAAGACCGTTCACCAACTGTTGCAAGAAAGCCGCTAAGCTCATTACTTACTTACCACATTAACCAACCAGCTCAAAATCGATTTCCTGTTTATCCCGGCTGACTTCAGAGACTTTGACCTTGACTTTGTCGGCCAGGCGGAAGCGGTTGCCGGTATGCTGGCCTACCAGGGAGTGGGATTTTTCCAAGTAACGATAATTATCGTTTTTTAACATGCTGATGTGCACCAGCCCCTCCACGTAAATATCCTCCAATTCAACGAAAATACCGAATTTGGTCACCCCGCTGATAATTCCCTTAAAATATTTGCCGACCTTGTCCTGCATAAACAGGATCTTCTTCATTGCCACGCATTCTCTTTCCGCCTGCTCAGCGTTCCGCTCACTGGTCGAACTGTTTTTTCCGATCTCAGGCAGACTCCCTTTTAACGCTTCTTTTCTGGTTTCAGTCATCTTCCCCCGGATAACCTCCCGCAGAATACGATGAATCACCAGATCAGGATAACGCCGGATCGGAGAGGTAAAATGGCAGTAATTTTCCGCAGCCAACCCGAAATGACCGGCATTATCCGGTGAATAAACCGCCAGTTTCATGGTTCTCAGCACAGAAATGGTTACCAGGTGCTCTTCCGGCAAATTTCTTACGCTTTCCAGCAGGATCTGTAAGGATTTGGGAGAAACTTCTCCTTTGGTATCCAGACTGAACCCAAGCTCTTTTATGAATTCTCTGAGATCCGAGAATTTGTCCTGGTCAGGCTTGTCATGAATCCGGTAAAGCAGGGGAACCTGTTTCCCCTTGAGATATTCCGCCACCGCCTCATTAGCCGCCAGCATGAACTCCTCAATTAACCGGTGAGCCAGGTTCCTTTCCCGTTTGATAATGTCCTGGGGTTCTCCGGTGATATCCAGGATTATTTCCGGCTCCGGCAGGTCGAAATCGATACTGCCCCGTTCCCTTCGCTTGGCGGTAAGGATTTCCGAGAGCTCCCGCATAACCTCCAGGTCAGGCAGAATCAAAGAGTAGCGCTCCCTCAACTCCGGGTCCCGGTCTTCCAGGATTTTCTTAACCTGCCGGTAGGTCATCCGCTCTTTGCTGTCGATTACCGTTTCATGAAATTCATGATCAAGCCTGTTTCCCTTGGCGTCAAAGGTAATAAAAGCCGATAGAGTCAAGCGGTTTTCCTGAGGTTTCAGGCTGCATATTTCATGAGACAGTTCAAAGGGAAGCATCGGTATTACCCGCCCCGGGAAATATACTGAGGTGCTGCGGGTATAAGCCTCCTTGTCCAGCTGGCTTCCGGGAAGTACGTAATGTCCCACGTCGGCGATATGAACCCCCAGAACATATCTGCCGTCAGTCTTTTTTTCAATAGATACCGCGTCATCAAAATCCCGGGCGGTTTCCCCATCAATTGTAATGATTTTCCGGTCGCGCAAGTCCAGGCGTCCGGCCAGCTCTTTTTCCAGAACCTTCCCGGGAACCCGTTGAGCTTCTTTCAGTACCTGGAGCGGAAACCCGGTCGGTAAATTATATTTCCGGATAACGATTTCATCATCCAGGGAGGGGTCACCGGCAGTTCCCAGAACTTCCAGGACCTTTCCCAACCCGGGAACCCCTTGCTGGGGAAACCTGGTAATCTCGATGGTGATTAAATCGCCGTCTTTGGCTGAACCTTTATGAGGTTTATCAATACGAATTTCCTGAAACAGTTTGGGGTCGCAGGGAATAAACCGGCCAATTCTTCCGGCCTGCTCGAACCTGCCGGTAAGACGGGTATGAGCTCTCTCCAGGATTTTGATTATCCGGCCTTCCCGCTTTCCCTTGTAACCGCTCCAGATTTCCACCCTCACCCGGTCACCGTTAAAAGCCTCTCTGGTGTATCTGGCCGGGACAAAGATATCCTCACAATCATCGTCAGTGACCACGAAACCGTAGCCTTCTTTTTTCAGGATAAGCTTTCCCTCCGCCGTTTTTTTGCTCTTTCTGCTTTTGGCTGAATAACGTTTTTTATTAATCATGCAGGAATCAGTAGGGCAGGGCGGAGAACTCGGGAAATCCGCAAATGAGGTTCATGTTTTGGATGGCTTGACCGGAGGCACCTTTAAGAAGATTATCGATAACGCTGGTTATGATAATCAGGTTATTCCGTTTGTCCAGGTTCAGGCCTATTTGACAGCGGTTGGTATTGGTTACCATCGATATTTCCGGCAGGTCTGTGGAGGCGGAAACCAGGGGTTCGTCCCGGTAAAATTCATCGTATAAATCGACTAAGTCATGCTTGTTCATTTTGGACGTAGGTTTCAAAATAATAGTACTCAATATTCCTCTGGAAATAGGGACAATATGGGGCAGAAAGGTTACCGTAACCCTGGATCCGGCCAGTAAACCCAATTCCTGCTCTATTTCAGGGGTATGACCGTGAGTGACATGAGAATAAGGAATCAGGTTGCTGTCCAGATCGATGAACAGGTTTTTCCCTGGTTTATGGCTGCGTCCCGCTCCGGAAACCCCGGAAAAGGAATTTATGACGATTCCTGATGTCACAACCGACCGGTGTTTCATCAAGGGGGCGACCCCCAGAATAACACTGGTGACATAGCAGCCCGGATTGGCGATATGAGATGATTTTTTTATCAACTCCCGATTAATCTCCGGGATTCCATATACGAAAGATCCTCTCCTTTGTGAGTAATCCTCCGACCTCTCATACCATATTTTGTATTGCCCAGGATCGGCAAGACGATAATCAGCGCTGAGGTCGATTATTTTAAGCCCTGAATCCAGTAATCCGTTAATCGCTTTCCGGGAACTCCCGTGAGGCTTACAGGAAAACAGTATATTACACTCTGCCGTTATCGTGTCCGCATCGTAGCTGGAAAAAGTCAAATCTCTGTCGGACGATCTTCTGAATATGCGGTGAACCGAGGAAACCGTCTTATGGCATTCAGTGGTTGACTCTATGTAGGTCACCTCCGCCTGAGGGTGCCGGGAAAGAAGCTTCAGCAACTCTCTGGCCGTTAAACTGGCTCCCCCTAATATTCCTACTCTTGCTTTTATCTCACTCATTCTTATACCCTGCTTACATCAATTACCCCTTTATTATAACATTAACAAAAAAAATATTTGAAATTTTAATTCAATATGCTTGACATTCTCTGAAAAGGCAGTATGATTAGAAATATTGAGGTACGAAATCTCAGATAATACAGATTTGAACGGCTCATAAAAAGCGGTTCGGTAAAAATTTATATAAAGAGAGGCCATGAAGGTCCTGTCCGGACGAGAAAAAAAGTTCGGGGTGAGGGTCTTTGTGGCCTTTTTTATTTACCATTATATTTGAAAGGATGAAAAAGATGCGGATAAGTAATAAAATAAGAGTATTGGCGGTCGGTTTGTTGTTTATGGCAAATTTATTTCTGGCTTCACCGGTTCGGGCGCATCATGGCGGGGCATCGGCTGCTTTCGGGCCGGG
>JBHHXV010000113.1:0-7185 GCA_046757225.1 bacterium | reverse complement strand
ATCGAGTATTTCATCTCTTCTTCGGTCTGAATAGCTTCATTCAGGGAAAACCGGTGCCATACGCTCTGATTCTTTTTAAAATTCATGGAAGGGTAAGCCGTGAAAATAAACCGGGCTCCCAGGTCGAAGATTAAAGAATCGGTGGCCTTATTATAGCAACTTTTCGGCTGACCGAACGGATAACTGAAAAAAGGGATGCTGCCAGGGTATTTATCGAGTTCGGCCTGGTTCGTTACATAAGCGTCCCTCAATTCAGAATCAGACAGCAACAAGGCATTATAATGGTTGTAGAGATGATTTCCCAGATAAACATATTTATTCGCTTTCGCCAGCTGCTCCCTGGTTGAGAATTTTCCGTAAAACCGTTTTGCCTGAGGGAAGATATTCTCTTTACCCGCCTTATCCAGATACTCCTCAACCATTTTCCTGGGGCAGAGGGCGAACAGGGGTAATTTATCGCCGTATTTTTCCTTGACCGCTTCCTGGAAGTCCCGGCGGTAAGTAGTCAGATAGGTAAGCAGGCCCCCCCAGAATATTTTTCCGTCCACCGGCGCCATATTCAAGAAGATCAAAGAGGGACAGGCCAGGCTTTCTAAAATCGGAACCGCGTTTTCAAAGTATCCGGGAAGGCCGTCGTCAAAGGTAATCAGGGCTGCCGGTCTTGGATAATCTCCGGAGCTTAACTGCTCCGGGGTAATAATATTAAAAAGATCCCGGATTATTTCTATCTGCCGGCCAAAAACCCGGGGGGGAACGTTCAATTTATAAAGCCGGTTAAACTCGCTGGGATGCTCCGAAACCTCGTGAAACAGAAAGATACAGACCGAATTCCGGTAAACACGGTCGAATAAATTAACCAGGAATTTTCTAATCATACAGTTGGTGAAGGACTGATTATTTCTATAGAATCGCCCACCGAAACCTCGCCTCCCACGGTCACCTCACCAAAAATTCCCTCTCTGGGCATCACGCAGTCTCCCGCCTGATAATATATCCGGCAGCGGTCGTGGCAGACCTTCCCTATCTGAGAAACCCGTAAAACCACCTCTTTACCCAGCCTTAATTCGGTTCCCAGCTCCAGAGCGGGCAATTCAATTCCCCGGGTGGTCACGTTCTCGGCGAAAGCGCCGGGGGAAACATCCAAGCCCTTTTCCCTCATTTTCCCGATACTATCGACCGCCAGCAGGCTGACCTGCCGGAGACCGGGAGCGGCATGAGCGTCTCCTTCTATTCCCCTGCCCGCGATAAAAGTTACCTTATCGCGGTTATCCTTGGGAACACCTTTCTCCAAGGAAACCGAAAGAGCTACTATTTCAGGCATCGCTTTTTTTCCATAAGGTCAAGGACAGTCTGCATGTCAGCGGGTAAAGGGGCATCAAACTCCACCCGCTCTCCGGTGGAAGGGTGGGTGAAAGCCAGCTTTCCGGCGTGCAGGGCCTGGCGGTGGAACATTACCGATTCAGTCCCCAGGGTTATCTGAGACCTGCCTCGATAAACCTGGTCGCCCATAATCGGGCAGCCGATATAAGCCAGGTGAACCCGGATCTGATGGGTGCGCCCGGTTTTCGGTTTTACTTCCAGAAAAGCCAGAGATCCAAACCGCTGTAAAATCCGGTAACGGGTCACCGCTTCCCGGCCCTGTTCCGGCCTGACCGCCATTTTCTGCCGATGAACCGGGTGACGGCCGACCGGTTTATCGATAATGCCGGCGGCCGCGATCTTCCGGCCGCTTACCAGCGCATAATAGATTTTCCGGATTTCCCGCCGGGCGAACTGTTCGCTTAAAGCCAGGTGAGCGGCGTCATGCTTGGCCACCACTACGATTCCCGAAGTGTCTTTATCCAGCCGGTGCACAATGCCCGGCCGCAGTTCCCCCCCGATTCCGGAAAGATCCCGGCAATGAAACAACAGGGCGTTGACCATGGTATGGCGGCCATGACCGCTGCCCGGATGAACCACCAGTCCGGCCGGCTTGTTGATTACCGCCAGATCCTGGTCCTCATAAACAATATCCAGAGAAATATCTTCCGGTTCGACCGAACCCTCAACCGGCTCCGGAATGGACAGCGAAACCCGCTCCCCCCCCTTCAACCGGTACCCCGCTTTTACGATTTTTCCGTTAAGAAGAATATTCCCCTCCTGCAATAAGCGGTGCAGCCGGGAACGGGTAAGGGAAATCACTGTCAGTAAATAATGATCCAATCGATTTCCGGCAACGGATGATTCCAGGATAAACTCCTTTTCCCAAACAGGTTTCATTACGTACCAAGACTTTCCAGAAAGGCTTCGATCCTGGTGGTCATCTGCCCTTTATCAGAGTCGGAATAACCGGAAACCAGGGTCAGCATCGGCACCCCCGCTTCCCGCGCCAGCTGATCGATATCCTTTACCTTGAACGACCGGCCGTCGCAAAACCGCAGGGTATAGAAGATAAGACCGTCAAGGCGGTAATCGGACAGCATCTTTCTGAGGTTTTCCTCCCGGCGGTCACCTTCTCTTTTCGGATAGGATAAGGCGTCACAGGGAAGGTTTTCCAGATAGCGCCGGGCGATCTCACCGATAGAGCCCTCACGAATCTCACCGTAAATAGACCGGCTGCCGGCGCAGCTCTCGTCCATCACCACCTCCGCTCCCAGGCGGTGGATGATATCCGGCACCATGGTGTCTCCCGGAGCCATGGTGCCGCCATACAACAGTATTCTGAGCCTGGGCCGGAAAGGAATCGGAACAAGTTCCCGGTTCATCCGTTTTAATAAATCCAGAAAATCCCGGCGGTCCAGCAGAAAACCGGCCTGCAGTATCTCCATAAGCTCAGGCCATTTTATCAGCGGCTGATCGGATTTGAGGCTGTCATAAAACCGGCGCAGATGTTTCCGGATATCGTTAAACAGCTCCACCGCCTCGGCCAGATCGTCCGCCCTGATGGGCGATCCGCTGATTTCCTCCAGTTCTTCCTTGAACAGCAGCAGGCTCTGCCGGTAATATTCCAGGCCGGCGGGAGCGTAATAATTACGGGGAAAATTGATCGGAATTACCTTGGTATCGAAATATTTCTCCCAAACCTCCAGGGCCCGGTGCATCTGCATGCAGGAAGGAGCGTCCGCCACATAATCCAGATGCTTGAAATAAAAATCCCGGTTCCATTTTTTATGGCCGACGATGGCGCAGGCAAGGGGACAGGAACTGGGACAGAGATAATTTACGCCCAGGTTTACCAGGTTGCCGCGGCCGTATTTTACCATCCTGACCGGGATCATCCGGGCAGCGAAAATCATTTCCTCAGGGATATAGCAGCAGAAAAAACCGATCATTTTCCGGCCGGCCTTTTGAGCGGCGGCAATCTGCCCCGGACGCTCGCCCAGGAGCGCGCGCGCCTCATTGACAAAATCTTCAGGGGCAAGCGGCATACAGTTTCATCGATTAAGAGAAAGATCCGTTTCGGGCAATGATCGCCGCTCCCAGGGCGCCCATGAGTTGAGGGTCGAAATCCAGGCGGGAAAACTCGACCAGCAATTCCTCTTCCAGGGCCTTGGTAATTCCCTGATTCCGGGCCACTCCGCCGCTGAACACCACCTCTTCCTCCACCCTCACCCGGCTGGCCATATTAGCCACCCGCCGGGCCACCGAGATCTGCACCCCGGCCACAATATCCTCCCTGGTCCGGCCGTCCGCCAGCAGCGAAACCACCTCGCTCTCGGCAAAAACCGCGCACACGCTGCTGATCGAACAGGGGCGATACGACCGCTCGAACATTTTCCCCAAATCGGAAAGCTCCACCTGCAAAGCGTGGGCGGTCAGTTCCAGGAATTTTCCGGTTCCGGCGGCGCAACGGTCGTTCATTGAGAAATCAGATACCTTTCCCGCCCCGTCCAGCTTGATGACCTTGCTGTCCTGGCCGCCGATATCGATAATGGTCCTGACCCGGTTATTTAAAGAATACACCCCGACCGCGTGACAGGTTATCTCAGTCACGGTTTTATCGGCAAAATCAGCGGAAACCCGGCCGTAACCGGTGGCCACCGTACGGGAAACGGAAAGAGAATCCTCCCGCAACGCCCCGTTTAAAACCTCTTCTCCGCTCTTGGCCGGCGATATTCCGGTATAGATAACCTTACTCGCCTGTAAGCGCCTGTCCTGATCGATGATTACCGCTTTGGAAGTCCGGGAGCCGATATCAACTCCGGCAAAATAATTACTCTGTCCGCTCACCAGTAAATCAGATTAAAAAGAGGGGAAAGAATGGTGGAAGCTAGTCGCAAGTGGTAAAGGGAACGGGAATGCCAGGTTTCACCAGAACGTTTTTATTGTTAAAAGCCAGTTCGGGGATATATTGTTCGCTGGCTGCCGGAAACAGTTTCTCATGAAGATCTTCCTTGTCCCAATTAAAGGAAAAAGAATATTTCTCTCCTCCGATATCAGCTAAAACCCACCAATGAACGATACTTTCCGAATCCTTTCCGTATACCACCCTGACATGTTCCGGTTTGAAATCAAGGTAAATAAGCAGGGAGGCCATAAGAAAAGAAAGATCCCTTTCCGTTCCGTTCTTAAGGGAAATAGTTTCTTCAGGGAACTGCCACTCCTTGTCATCAGGTTGTCTTATCAGGTCGAAATTCTTTATAATGTAATTCCAGGCATTAAGAGCGGTTTTCTCCTCATCCCGAAAAAAGAAAGCCATCTTTTCCTCTTTTATTCTGGCCCCCATATAGCGGCCGGTCTCTTTGGGGTCCACCCACTTGAGAATAGGATACGCTTTCCGGTCCTCGGTATTCTCTCCGGCCACGCAAACCTTTTGAGCCGGTTTTACAAAATTGGCCAGAGAAGAGCTCTTTTCCAGGTTATCAAGAACATCCTTTATCTTTTCTATCCGGTAAGAAGCCTTGGTGGACCAGACCCTCGACCAGTAATTCGTCTTGGCGAACAACAGCCCTTTATGCTTTTTTATCAGTTTGTTGTAGGTATATAAAGCGCTCTGATACAGTTTGCATCTTTCATAACAACGACCAATGGCGAATATGGCGTTATCCCTGAAACCGCTGTCCGGATAAGTATCCAGGAGAGTCCGGTAAGCCAGTTTCGCCTGGTTGTATTTTTTTAAATAATTCAGGTAAACATAACCGATCGTATTCTGGGCGTTATCCGCCAGTTTGCTCCGGGGAAACTGCCTGATGATCCGCTTACATTTTTTAATCGATTCCCGGTATTTTTTTTCCCGGATCAGGCGTTCCTGTTGAATGAAAATAATTAGAGGCTTTTTTTCCGCTCTATAAGATTTTCCGATAAGATCGTTTTTATAGCGGGCTATTTTGGCGATTCGATAACTGCTGTAGCCATGTATGACCTTCCGGTAATAGCGGAGGGATTTCTTGAACTCATAGGTGTTTTCATAACAGAGACCGAGCAGCAGCAAGGTGTTGGGGACATAGCGGGGAGAGGGATAATTCTCTACAATCTGTTTGGCGTTTTCGATCGCCTCGCGAAAGCGCCCGGTTTTTTCATAGCGAATCGCTTCCTTGTATAATTTTTCGGCTCTTTCCTCCCGTTCCTGGCTGAACCTGGCCAAGGCGGTGGAGGTAATGAAAAACGACAGGAATAGAGATAAAACTATCGGAAAAGAGAATTTCCTCATAGGGCAGACACAAACCTCTGTGTTATTCATTCATGTATTGACCGGGGGAGAAACTCTCAGTTTGCTTCTTCTTCCAGCTTGAATTCCTCAATGGCCGCTATCGCTTCCTTGACCAGCTTCACCGCCTGGTCATCCTTTTTCCCGAACAAACCGGAGGCTTTCAACAAGAGATCTCTCGCTTTAATTATCCGCTGGCGGATTTTCAACAGCATGCTGTTGAAATCACCGGCCAGATCATGGAATTCGTCTTTGTCTCTCAGTTTGATATCAATCGACAGATTACCCGCTCCCACCTCTTTCGAGTTCAATTGAAAACGGTAAATAGCCCCGGCGATTTTATGGGTGGCGAATACCCCGATTACGGAGGTTACCACCACCATAATAACACCCGTGACCATGAGCCCGGGAAACAAAACGTCAAAAGCGGTCGGCATGGTGCCTTCAGCCGGAATATCCTCGGTTACGTAATAGAAAGGAATATCCCCCTTAAAGGGAACGTTGCTCAGCTCATAATACAAGACGCTGGTTATAAGAATAGAGATAAGAGTAGACGCCAGAACCATCAGCACCAGTTTGGCAATCATCTTGATTTGCAGGTCTCTTTTGCTGAGATAATTTTTTCTTCTGTTTGGAGCAGTCACGGGTTACCCCCTTCTTTGTTTATGTAAACCGGAATTTGCAGTTCCTCAATATCTCTGAAAAGCTTGATGAATATATACTCTAGCATACCGTTTTGGGGAAAACAAGAGTGTTTTCAATATATTGTATTTAGTTGAAAAAAAAAATGATATTTATTAGTATAGATGAGAAGTGGTATTTTAACAATTTTAGGGATTCCCATGAAATTCAAGCGGATTAACAATACCCTGGCGAATCTGAACAGGCTGGGCCAGATCCTTTATGTGTTCCGCAAATACGGTTTTGCCGAGCTGATAGAGGAGCTTGATTTTTCCCGGTACCTTTCGCTCAGCAAGCTGGCCCTTTCCCTGGGACAGGAGATGGAAAAGGAAATCGCCGGCCGGGATATGCCCCGGCGGGCTGCCATGGCGTTTCAGGAACTGGGCCCTACTTTCATCAAGGTCGGCCAGCTGCTCTCCACCCGGTCGGACATGCTCCGGCCCGAATATATCAATGCCTTTGATTCTTTAAAAGACCAGGTAAAACCGTTCTCTTTTGAAAAAGTCGAAGCGATTTTACAGCAGGAACTCAATTATCCGCAGGAAAGGATGTTCAAGAAAATCGATCCGGTTCCTCTGGCGGCGGCTTCCGTGTCCCAGGTTCACGCGGCGGTTCTTCATGACGGCTCCGAGGTGGTCGTCAAGATCAGGCGGCCGGGAATCAGAAATACGGTCAAGACCGATATGCGGATTATGAATCTCATTGTCAGCCGGTTGAAAAAACGTTTCCCCCGGGAGTTTGAGGTTTCCGATCCCGGTGAGATCGTAAGGGAATTTGAACGGATTATCAACGAGGAGATGGACTTTACGGCGGAATCTGCCAATGCCGAACGCTTCCGCAGGAACTTCAAAGAGGAACCGCTGATTCATATCCCCAGG
>JBHHXV010000112.1:0-7302 GCA_046757225.1 bacterium | reverse complement strand
GGAAGAAGGGATGGGTTGACTCCATCAATAATAAAGAAGCCCCCTATGACGTCATTGTTTCCGGTCTCTGCATCCATCACCAGCCGGACGAACGGAAACTTCAAATATACCGGGAGATTTTTGGCTTGCTGAAGCCGGGAGGGATTTTTCTCAACCTGGAGCATGTCTCCTCTTCCTCAAAGTGGCTGGAAGAGATTTTTGATGATTTCTTTGTCGACGCGGTTTATGATTTTAATAAAGGAAAGTACAAAGACAGGGAGGAGGTTGCCCGGGAGCTTCTTAACAGCCCGGAAAGGGACGCCAATATCCTGGCGCCGCTGGAATTACAATGCCGGTGGCTGCAGGAGTGTGGGTTTGAAGATGTCGATTGCTATTTTAATGTATAGGAATTTCAAAGTTGCCCATCATATTGCTCAATTACCAGCCTGCGCTTGTGAACGAAGTGAGCCAGCAGGCGCCAATTGCAAGAGTGCTTATGTCAGGTTTTGCCTGAACATGCTATGTTCAAAATTCAGCCTTATAATTCTGTATAAGCCCCTAATCCCCTAAATTTATTATATCTTAATGTCAGAAGCTCTTCAACTTTTATTTCCTTTAATTCATGTAAATTCCTCAAAACCGCCTCCTTCAGAATCTCCGCTGTTTTCTGATGATCGCAGTGGGCGCCTCCTTCCGGTTCTTCCAGCACTTCATCTATTATCTTGAATTCCAGTCCATCCGCTGCCGTCAACTTCAGAGGCTCGGCCGCATCTTCGGCCTTGGAACTGTCGTGCCACAATATGGTTGCGCACGACTCAGGCGAAATCACCGAATAGACCGAATTTTCGAACATCAGTATCCGGTCACCGACCCCTAAAGCCAGAGCGCCGCCACTGCCGCCTTCGCCGGTTATCACTGAAATAATTGGCACCTCTATGGAAAACATTTCCTTGAGGTTGTTCGCTATGGCAACGGACTGACCCCGCTCTTCCGCCCCGATCCCCGGATATGCGCCCGGCGTATCTATGAGGGTTAAAACCGGCAGCCGGAATTTTTCGGCCAGCTTCATTAACCTGAGCGCCTTACGATACCCTTCCGGATTGGGCATGCCGAAGTTGGTCTTCAGGTTCTCCTGAGTATCTCTTCCCTTCTGGTGACCTATAACCACCATCGTTTCTTCGCCAACCGTGGCAATACAACCTACAATAGCATTGTCATCGGCGTAAATCCGGTCGCCGCGAAGCTCCATATAATCGTTCCCCCACCACTTCAGATAATTCCTGGTATAGGGCCGGTCTGGATGCCTGGCTAACATTGCTCTCTGCCAGGGGGTAAGATTATCGAAAATCTCTTTGAGCTGCTTTTTCCGTTTCCGGTTAAGTTTATCTATTTCCTGAGAACAGTCTCTGATATTATTTCTGGTCAGCTCGGACAGCTCTTCTATCTGCCTGTCAAGTTCCGTCAGCGACTGTTCAAAACTGAGACTTGATATTCTCATATATACGATCCGTAATTATTAAATAATATTTCCTGTTAACCCGATTCCGGGGTCTGGCAAATGTCAGCCAAGTTTATGCCGGGTTAAATTTGGCGGCCGCTCAGTTCAAAATATTTCAGAATAATCTTCCTGGCTATCGGCGCGCACTCGCTACCGCCGTGCCCGCCGTTTTCCACCATTACTGTTACCACGATTTCAGCTTTCTCGTTTTTCCGGCAGGGAGCGAAAGAGGCAAACCAGGCATGATCCCGAAACTCTTTGGGGATCTTTTCCTCAGGCAATTTGGCCATCCATGATTTCTTGATCACTTGGGCGGTGCCGGTTTTTCCCGCCACATCAAAACCTTCAATCGCCGCCTTCTGACCGGTTCCCTTATCATTTACCACTCCATGCAGGGCCTCCCGGACAGTCTCGAAATATCCGGGGTTAATATCTATTGTCCTGATGATCTTGGGAGGTATTTCTTTTAACAACTTTCCCTGATAATTCGTTATCCGGGAAACCAGCCTGGGGGTATATAAGGTGCCTCTGTTCGCAATGGCGCACATCATGTTGGCCAGCTGCAGCGGCGTGGCCAGCAGATAACCCTGACCGATGGAAACCAGGATGGTTTCGCCGGGAAACCAGGATTGATGATAACGCCTCCTCTTCCATTCGGAAGAGGGAACCAATCCCTTTTTTTCGTTGCTCTTCTCTATTCCGGTAAGCTCCCCCAAACCAAACATTGTAGCATACTTGTGAATAAGATTTATCCCTAATTCATGGCCCACCGTATAAAAGTAAACATTACAGGAATGAATCAAGGCGCTGTGCAGGCCGACTTCTCCGTGACCATTCCGTTTCCAACACTCATACCGATGGGAGCCGAGCCGGTAAAATCCCTTACATTCGACAATCTTCTTTTTATCGATAATTCCTTCGTTCAATCCCGCTAAAGCCATTATCGGTTTAAAAATAGAGCCGGGAGGCAACTTGCTCTGAATCGAGCGGTCAAGCAGGACTTTTCTGGGGTCGTCTATCACTTTTTTCCAATTCTTAGCAGAAATACCCAGGGAAAACAGGTTCGGATTATAGGAAGGGGAACTGACCATAGCCAGGATTTCGCCGTTCTGGGGATTTATCGCTATCACCGACCCCCTTTTCCCCTTCATTATCCGCTCAGCCAACTCCTGTAGTCTATGATCTATGGTAAGGACGATGTTATTTCCCGGCAAGGGCGGTTTTTCCGCCATAACATTTAAGGTTCTACCCTGAACGTTCACCTCTATCTGCCTGGCTCCCCTTATTCCGATCAAATTGGAATTAAAGATCCGCTCCAAACCGGTCCGGCCTACGACATCTCCTTTATGAACCCGGCCCCTAAGGAGGGAATCTTTCAGTTGTTTTTGCGTGGCCAGTCCCATGTATCCGAAAATATGCGCCCCTTCTTCATTAAAAATATAACCCCGGACCGGTTCCGCCTGAACCCCTATTCCGGGAAGATCGATTCCCTGCTCTTCAATATCGGCCAACTCTGTTGAAGAAATATTGCGTTTTACCACTACCGGAATAAAAGGACGGGTACGACCGGCGCCGATTTTGTAAGCCACTTCCCCTCTTTTCATACCAAGCAGTCTTTCCAGGCGGGCATAGACTTTTTTTCTCTTCTCCCTGTCAGAGCCGACATCCTCCAGGGTAACGGCAGCATTGTAAGTCGGTTTGATTACCGCCAGGGGAACCTTATTCCGGTCAAAGAATTTCCCCCGATAGGCAGGCAGATTTTCCAGGCGGATTCTATTTTTTTGCGACATCTCCCGGTAATAGCGCCCGTGGACAAGCTGGAGATTTCCCAACTGGGCAATCAAAGAGATAATCGCTCCGCTCATAATTACCGTAACAAAGGTAATTCTTCTCTCAAACATCCGCTGTTGTGCATTGTCGCTTGAATAAAACATCAGATCAAACGTTTGAATTCGCCGTGACCACGGCGGGGAGCCGTCCCGAATACCATTACCAATATGGAACCCGCCAGGCCGTTTACCAGGCTTATTCCCAAAACTTTCAAGAAGCCGAGGGAAGTCACCGGATAACTGATTAACCAACATATAAGCCAGATCAGAAGATTATCCAGCAGAGTGATCAGGAAAAAGACCGGCATTAAAAAAAGAAACGAATGCTCGTAACGGTAGTAAATTCTGCCGCACAGCCAGCCGACTATTGTCTTTGAAGCGGCATTGATTCCGATCAGGCCTCCGGAAAAAACATCCACTAAAACGCCAAACAGGAATCCTGCCCATGACCCCTTGATTTCTCCCTGCGAGAAACCGGTATAAATTACCATTATCAGCAGGAAATCAGGTGTCCAACTGATTGATTTGTGGATGGAAATTTGAAGATATACCCCAAAGAACACCGCGACTAGTGATAAAACGACTCTCATAGGCAATCAGGAGTTATCCGGATCTTTTAAAACGACCAGCACTTCCGAAAGCTTGGAGAAATCCACCACCGGCCTTACATATACCTTCTGAAAGAGATCGCGTTTATCCTTGATGACCGTTGAGATATATCCAACCGGTAATCCTTTGGGATAAATGCTTCCCAGACCGGAAGACAACAAAAGGTCTCCCTTCCGGACATCGCTGCTGTTAAGGAGATACTTGACTTTCGCTAGATTTTCTCCCTGTCCGTTCATAATCCCCGTATCCCTGGAACGTTGCAGTAAAACGGATATGCCGCTGCCTTTGTCTATTATCAATTGAACCTTTGAATAATAAGGCCCCACTTCCACCAGGTGACCGATCACACCATCGTTATTCACCACCGGCATGTTTCTTTTTACCCGGTTCCTGGAACCGACATTTATCAACACCGATTGAAACCAATGGGTGGCGTCGCGGCCGATTACCCTGGCGGCCACTGCTGTTTTTAAGCCGAACTCCTTTCTAAAATCCAGCAGTTTGCGAAGGCGCCCATTTTCATACATATACTCCTTGAGCCGATTGTTTTCCTTGTTAAGCTGCCACAATTGTCTTTTCAATTGCTTGTTCTGGCTGCGAACCGAAATCAAGGTGTAATATTCGTCAAAGGTATCGGTAATATTGTCGATCAGGAGGTCGATCAGGGAAACCACAGGAACCATGACCGTACTGAGGGCACCGAACAGGGTGCCGCGGTGGCTGTCTTGTTTCAGTTGAAAAGAAAGGATTATTACGCAAAAAGATAACAGGAGAAAAAGAGTGAATAACCTTTTCCACCTATTAATAGGATTGACGCCGGCCAACTAATTAATCTCTAATGGTGATTCTCTTCAGCAGATCGAGTTCGTTCAGGATCATGCCAGCTCCCAGGGCAACGCAGGACAAGGGATCTTCAGCGTAGAAAACCGGGAGTTTTGTTTCCTCGCGGATCAGGCTGTCCAGCCCGGCCAGTAACGACCCGCCGCCGGCCAGAACGATTCCCCGGTCAATGATGTCTGAAGCTAATTCAGGAGGGGTTTGCTCCAGAGCGGTCTTGACTCCCTCCAGGATAGACAGGCTGGTTTCGCTTAAACATTCCCTGATTTCCGTATCATCGATCTCCATGGTCTTGGGAATACCGGCTACCAGATCCCTTCCTTTAACCGACATGGTTCTTTCCTCATCCATCTGAAAAGCGGAACCGATATTTATCTTGATCTCTTCAGCGGTTCTTTCGCCGATCAGGAGGTTGTATTTTCGTTTGAGATGCTGGACGATCGCGTCATCCATTTCATCACCGCCTACCCTTACCGACAAGCTGAAAACAATACCCGCCAGGGAAATGACCGCTATCTCCGTGGTTCCTCCCCCGATATCTACGATCATGTTTCCCGAGGCTTCAGTAATCGGCAGATTAGCCCCTATGGCCGCGGCCATAGGCTCTTCCACCAGATAAACCTCACGGGCGCCGGCCTGCTGGGCCGATTCCCTGACCGCTCTCTTCTCCACCTGCGTAATGCCGGAAGGCACGCAAATAACTATTCGGGGGCGAACCAGTTTTTTCCGGTTATGTACCTTGGTAATGAAATACCTCAGCATAGCCTCGGCTATCTCGAAATTGGCGATAACCCCGTCTTCCATCGGCCTTATGGCGACAATATTTCCCGGAGTCCTGCCCAGCATCTGCTTGGCTTCATTTCCTACCGCCAGCACAGCCTTGGTTCCTTCTTCAACCGCTACCACTGACGGCTCATTCAGAACAATTCCATTGCCCCTTACAAATACAAGCGTGTTAGCGGTGCCCAGATCCACAGAAAGATCATTGGAAAAAATTCCGAAAAGGGGGTCGAGTATCATAGATACCTTAATGCAGATTTTGTCATGAATCAGAAAATCGTGGTAAGTTTAGCATAACAACATCCCTCAATCAAAACGTTTATTCGTAATAACGGCCGGTCACCTTTTCCCACAGCTTTTTACTTTTAAGGATCACCTCAATGACCTCTCTTACGGCTCCGCGCCCTCCGGGTTTGTTCGTGACATAATCCGCCACCGCGCAGACCTCGGAAGCCGCATCAGCCACAGCCACGGAAAAACCGGAATTCCGCATTACCGGAATATCCACCACGTCATCCCCGATATAACAGACCTGGCTGCTGTCAAGAGAATATTTACCCAGCAATTCCCGAAACGGTTCCAGTTTCCGGTGGGCGTTCTGATAAACGTCGCTAACTCCCAGTTCAGCCGCCCTTCTTTCGGTTACTTCGGAAGATCTGCCGGTAATAAAGGCGATTTTCAGCCCCGCTCTCTGGGCCAGTTTAATCCCATGGCCGTCCCGGACAAAAAACCGTTTCGATTCCAGGCCGCCTGAGCCGAAAATGATGCTTCCGTCGGTGAGAACGCCGTCCACGTCCATGGCTATCAGAGAAATCCGGCTTATTTTATTGGTTTCCACTTTCACTCCTTTTAATTAACCCGCTGTTCTTGTATCATTAGATGAAATGAATAAATTATTTAATAATATCTTTTTTCTCATTGTAATAACCTCGCTTCCCGCTTCTTTATCGGCCAAGCAGATGAAAGGCCCATGGGAAAAGAGCGTTCCCCGCTGCCGGGTTCCCTCTGTCGCGGCAAGCGGCCGTTTCGACCCCCTCTCCCTGGCCGTCCAGTTATTCAGAAGACACCTTTCCCAGGTGGACGGTTCCCGCTGCCAGATGTACCCCACCTGTTCCCATTACAGCCTGCTCGCTTTTCAGAAACATGGCCTGGTAGCCGGATATCTTATGACGGTGGACCGCTTTCTCCATGAGTCCCAAGAGTGGAAATACGCCCCCCTGATCGAGAAATACGGGCACTGGAGGGTTTTTGACCCGGTAGAAGCCAATGATTTCTGGTGGGCTGACAACTCTCCTAATTATCAGCCAACACCGGAATAGTGGTTAAAGCGTCCGGAACCACCAATGCCATAATACCATTAATCTTGAGCCTTTCCTGAGCTATTGCGGCTGCTTCCTTCATATTTCCGGCGGGAGTCATATGGATTTTTTCCACCAGCCCACTACAGTCTGTTCCCACCATAATCACCTGGTGAGAGAGCAGGGTTCGAGCCGTAATATAGGCTCGATGCTGACCGTCGCCAAAGCTTTCTTTCCGTACGCATTCCTTTACGTAATCATCAAGGTCTTTCACCGAAGAGAGGGTTTTGAAGAAACGCTGTTCGGCCAGCCCCCACCCGCACCCTTCTTCAGCCTTAGCCGCCAGAATAATTAGAGAGTTCTCCTTTAAGCAGGAAGCCGGCGAAGAATAGAGATAACTGGCTCCCCGGGAAGCCTGATACAGATTCGCCCCCTATAGGCCCCTACCCCGCCGATAACGACGTCATATTTC
>JBHHXV010000111.1:0-7380 GCA_046757225.1 bacterium | reverse complement strand
ATCAACAGAACAGCGGTAAAAAAAGACAGCTTCATCCCAAAGGCCAGAAAACCGAGATAAAAAGAGAGACCGATCACCAGCCACATTATTATGGACTGAATCGTTATCTTGAGAAGCACCCCTTTATTATGCAGGAAATGGAGACCTTCGGAGAAAGAAGCTATCACATCCTCCAGTTTATTATAAAAAGTTTCCGCCTTTTTAGGAAGAATTTTTTCTATGGTAACCTGAAAAAATCGCTTTAAAAGATCCTGTCTCTTTTTAATAAACAATAAAAGCAGTAAAACCCCGACATAAAAGAAAGACGAGAGTAAACAGATTGTCCACAAGGACCGTGGATTAAGGGAGCTGGAACTGTCCACCCGGGGAAAGGGGAAAAACAGGATGATAGCGATCATGAACACCGCTATGGTAAGGCCGTCAAACAATCGCTCCACCACTACGGTGGCCAGGGAGGTGCTTTTGCTTATACCTTCCTGATGCCCGAGAAGATAAGCCTTTATCAGCTCACCCAGCCGGGCCGGGAAGAGGTTGTTCGACATCATCCCAATCATGGTGATGGCAAACATCCTGCCCAGTTTAATATCTTTTACCGGATGCACCAACACCCGCCAACGTTCCGCCCTCAGCAACTGGGCAGCCATTTGCATGGCGGCGGCCAGGATCACCAACGAGAAATCGACATGGGTCAATATGGCGCCCACCTTGACGAAATCGATTTTGCGCAGAAAGAAATACAACAAAACAACGCTTATAGTGATTCCCAACCAGATGTGCCATTTTTTTTTCATATATTGAGCCGTGTTCCTTGGTTTCAATGAAGATGATATTTTTGAATGGTCTGGGTTCTGACCGGAAGTTTGGACTGGGACGAAATCGCCTGCAAAGCGGCCTTGGCCCCTGAGATGGTGGTGAAATAAGGGATGCTTCCTACCAGACTTGCCCGCCGTAACTCATAAGAATCATCCTTTGCTCTTTTCCCCTCAATGGTATTAATGACCAAGGATATTTTATTGTCCTTAATAATATCGACTATATGAGGCCGGCCCTCTGACACCTTTTTCACCAGGGTGGAGTTTATCCCTTTTTCCTGTAAAGCCAGGTGGGTTCCCCTGGTGGCCACCACCTCAAACCCCAGGCCGGTCAACTGTCCGGCCAGAGAGACGGCTAAAGGTTTATCCTTGTCTTTTACGCTTATGAACACTGTTCCCTGAAGGGGAAGCGATCCCCCTATCCCCTGCTGAGCCTTGGCATAAGCCAATCCGAAATCCGTATCTATACCCATCACCTCGCCGGTGGATTTCATCTCGGGACCTAAAAGGGTATCCACCCCGGGAAATTTAATAAAAGGGAAAACCGCTTCCTTGACCGATATATGTTTCGGCTCTTTTTCCCGGGTGAAACCCAATTCCCTCAAACTCTTTCCGCTCATGACCAGGGCCGCCAGTTTGGCCAGGGGAACCCCGATAGCCTTACTCACAAAAGGAACGGTCCTGGAGGCCCGCGGGTTGACCTCCAGGATGTAGACCTGGTCCGCCTGAACGGCGAACTGGATGTTCAGCAGGCCGATGACGTTCAATTCCCTGGCCAGCAGTTCGGTCTGCCTGCGTATTTCATCGATAATATCGTTGTCTATGGAATAAGGAGGAAGGGAGCAGGCGCTGTCCCCGGAATGGATACCGGCCTCCTCTATATGCTCCATGATTCTGCCGATCACTACCAGATCACCGTCACAGATCGCGTCCACATCAACTTCAATCGCGTCTTCCAGGAACTTGTCTATTAAAATGGGATGCTCGGGAGAGATATCTATAGCTTTAGTGATATACCTTTCCAGGGTGGAAAGATCGTATACGATCTCCATCGCCCGGCCGCCCAGGACATATGAGGGCCTCACCATAACCGGAAAACCGATTCTGACGGCCACTTGTCCGGCCTCTTCAAAAGAGGTGGCCGTTTCTCCTGCCGGTTGTTGCAACTTCAAATGACGGATTATCCGGTTGAATTTATTCCGGTCCTCAGCCCGGTCGATATCATCGGGAGATGTCCCGATAATTCTGGCGCCCTCTTTTTTTAAAGCTTTGGCCAATTTAAGCGGGGTCTGACCACCGAACTGAACGATTACCCCGTCCGGGTTCTCCCTGCGGATTATTTCCTGTACATCTTCCAGAGTCAACGGCTCAAAATAAAGCCGGTCAGAGGTATCGTAGTCCGTGCTGACAGTTTCGGGGTTGCAGTTAACCATGATGGTTTCAAACCCGGCTTCCTTCAAAGCGAAAGAAGCGTGGACGCAGCAGTAATCGAATTCGATCCCCTGGCCGATCCGGTTGGGCCCCCCTCCTAAAATCATTATTTTCGAGTTGGTAGTGACTGCCGCTTCGCATTCAGTTTCATAGGAAGAATACAGGTAAGGGGTATAGGCCTCGAACTCGGCGGCGCAGGTATCGACCAGCTTGTAGACCGGAACGGTTCCTCCCTGTCTCCTCCGCTCGCGCACCTCCCCTTCGGAAATCCCGATCAACCGGCCCAGATATTTGTCTGAAAATCCGCTTTGCTTTAGTGATTTCCACAGATCAGCGGAGAGATCCTGTTTTTGAGCGATCGTATCTAAAAACTGTTGCTCAAGCTCCACGATCTGCTTTATATTCTCCAGAAACCAGGGATCGATAGCGGTTATTTCATGGACTTCTCCCACTGAGAAATCCGCCCGGAAAGCGTCGGCGATAAACCATATCCTCTGCCAGTTAGGAATCCGCAGATTCCGGGCAATCAATTCCGCCTTGTCCCCGGTAAGGCCTTCGGCAAAGCAAACGCTCTCCAGTCCGTACCGGTCTATTTCCAGAGAGCGGATCGCTTTCTGGAAAGACTCTTTGAAATTGCGGCCGATCGCCATCACTTCACCCACTGACTTCATCTGGGTGGTCAGGGTCTCGTCCCCTCCGGGAAACTTGTCAAAGGTAAAGCGGGGAATCTTGGTTACGCAGTAATCAATGGCCGGCTCAAAGGAAGCGGGGGTCTCCCTGGTAATATCGTTCCTTATTTCATCCAGCCTGTATCCGACCGCCAGCAAAGCGGCGATCTTGGCAATAGGAAAACCGGTCGCCTTGGAAGCCAGAGCAGAACTGCGGGATACCCGGGGGTTCATTTCGATAACGCAGATCTCGCCGTTTTCAGGGCTTACCCCGAACTGGATATTGGATCCTCCGGTTTCCACCCCGATCTCGCGGATAATCTTTATGGAAGCGTCGCGTAAAAGCTGATATTCCTTGTCAGTCAGAGTCAGAGCCGGGGCCACGGTAATACTGTCACCCGTATGAACACCCATCGGATCGAAATTCTCTATGGAACAGATAATAACAACATTATCGTTGAGGTCCCGCATCACCTCCAGTTCAAACTCCTTCCAGCCGAGCACCGATTCTTCAATCAGAATCTCACCTTTAGGGCTGACCTCCAGACCCCAGCGAACATATCGGTGGAATTCTTCCATATTGTAAGCGATGTTCCCCCCGCTTCCGCCCAGGGTATAGGAGGGGCGAAGAATCAAGGGGAAACCGATATCCCTCAACAATTCTCCGGCCTCTTCAAAGCTGGAGACAACCCCGCTCCGGGGCACCTTAAGCCCGATATCAATCATCGCTTTTTTGAAGGCTTCCCGATCTTCGGCTTTATGGATCGCCTCCAGCTTAGCGCCGATCAACTCCACCCCGTACCGCTCCAGAATACCGGCCTCTGACAGCTCGACCGCCAGGTTCAGGGCGGTCTGCCCCCCTACGGTGGGAAGAATAACATCAGGCCGCTCCCGCTCGATTATTTTCTCCAGGTAAGCAACGGTTAACGGTTCAAGGTAGGTGCTGTCCGCCAATTCCGGATCAGTCATAATGGTGGCGGGATTATTGTTGACCAGCACAATCCGGTATCCCTCCTGTTTCAGGGCCTTGCAGGCCTGGGTTCCCGAATAGTCGAACTCGCAGGCCTGACCGATGATGATCGGGCCGGACCCGATTATCAAGATTTTTTCAATATCGGTTCGTTTGGGCACAGTCCGGACTTTTCCTGAAAAATTCCACGGTTAAAGCAACGCCTTTTTCTAAGGCGACCTCAGGCCGCCAACTTAAAACCTCATTGGCTAAACCATTATCCAGGCAACTGCGGTATTGTTCCCCGGGCTTGGGGGCTTCATAAACGGTTTCCACCTTTTTCCCGGAAGCTCTCTCAAGCAATGCAACCATCTTATTAAGATCGTTTTCCCGGCCGGTTCCGATATTTACCTCTCCGGTAAAATCACCGTCCAAAGCCTTCATATTGGCGGATACCACGTCCGAGACAAACAGGTAATCCCTGGTCTGGCCGCCGTCACCGAAAATAATTAAAGGCTTTCCCTCGAACAGGCGTTGACAGAATATCGCCACCACCCCGGCTTCCCCGTGAGAGTTCTGACGGGGTCCGTAGACATTGGAATACCGGAGGGCAACCGTGTCCAGGCCGTATTCAACCCGGTAAAAGTACATATATCTTTCGACGGAAAGCTTGGCGATACCGTAGGGCGATATCGGCCGGAGAGGATGCTTTTCATCAGCGGGAAAATAATCCTGCTCACCGTATATCGCTCCCCCGGTAGAGGAAAAGATAAATTTCCTCACCCCTGACTCGGCCGATAATTTTAACAGGTTGATCGAACCCAGAACATTAATGTCAGCATCAAAGATCGGATCATCCACTGATTTGCGGACATCCAGTTGGGCGGCCAGATGAAACACCGCGTCAAACCGGTTATCATGAAATATCTTTTCCACCTCAGGTGACCGGATATCCAGTTCATAAAAGCGGGCCCGGGGATTGAGCAGCTCGGTTCTGCCGCTGCTCAAGTCGTCGATGACAACCACCTCGATTCCTCTGTCAATCAAGGCATCAGTAACATGAGAGCCGATAAACCCGGCTCCTCCGGTAACGATAGCTTTCATGGCAACCTCATTGTCGACTTAGTTTTTTCTTCATCCAGTCCAGGGTTTTCCCCAGCCCTTCCATCAGGTCCACTTCCGGTTCCCAGTTGAGCAGTTTCCTGGCCTTAGAGATATCCGGCTGGCGCACCTTGGGATCGTTTACCGGCAAGGGTCTATAAACCAGCTTCCCGGGGCCGCCAACCAGTTTCAGAACGGTTTCGGCCATCTCTTTTACCGTCATTTCAGTGGGATTACCTATGTTCACCGGTAATTCCTCTTCCGACATCATCAGCCGGTAGATCCCTTCGATAAGATCCGAGTAATAGCAGAAACTCCTGGTCTGGCTGCCGTCGCCGAAAACCGTAATATCCTCGCCCAGCAGAGCCTGGCGCATAAAGGTAGTAACCGCCCGGCCGTCATGTACTCTCATTCTGGGGCCGAAGGTGTTGAAAATTCGCGCGATCCGGGTCTCCACCCCGTGAAAGTTATGATAAGCCATGGTCATGGCTTCGGCGAAACGCTTGGCTTCATCATAAACCCCCCGGGGGCCGATCGGGTTCACGTTTCCCCAGTAATCCTCCGGCTGGGGATGAATCAGCGGGTCACCATAAACCTCTGAGGTGGAGGCGATTAAAATACGGGATTTGTGGGCTTTAGCCAAACCCAGGACATGATGAGTCCCCAGAGACCCCACCTTCAAAGTAGGAATAGGATGTTTCAGATAGTCTATGGGGCTGGCGGGGCTGGCGAAATGATAAATATAATCCACCTGTTCGCCCAGATAGATATAATTGGTTACATCCTGTTTGATGTATAAAAACCTGGGGTTACGGATAGGGGAGATATTTTCAATGTCACCGGTAATTAAATTGTCTATACAGATTACCCGGTAATCTTTTTTCAACAGATAATCGCATAAATGCGATCCCAGAAAACCGCAGCCGCCGGTAACCAACGCTGTAGGCATATGAATTCCCTTATGTTAAACGACGCTGCGCCGGCCAATGCTGTGATATTCAAACCCCAGCTTCTGGCACTTCTGGGGATCGTAGATATTTCTCCCGTCAAAAATCAGGGGAGTGTTCATCGAATTCTTTATCCGTTCCAGGTCCAATTGCTTGAATTCCCGCCATTCGGTCACTATTATCAAGACGTCCGTACCAGTAGCGACTTCATAAGCGTTCCTGCAATATTCAATATCCGGGTGAATCCTCCGGGAAACCTCCATGGCCACCGGATCGAACGCCTTGATCCTGGCCCCTTCCTCTTGAAGGAACTCGATTATTTCCGAGGACTTGGCCTCTCTCATATCATCAGTATCCGGTTTAAAAGCCAGCCCCAGGATACCGACCGTTTTTCCCTTTAAATCAAGAAGGCGATCTTTAATCCGGCTGACAAACAGACCACTTCTCTTTTTGTTTATTTTGACCACTTCCTCCAAAAGGCTGAAATCCGTGGAATTAGCGCCAGCAGTATGAATAAGGGATTCAACGTCTTTGGGAAAGCAGGACCCGCCGTATCCCAGGCCGGCATTAAGGAACTGTTTTCCAATCCGCCGGTCAGCGCCCATTCCCTTCATTACTGAGCTAATGTCGGCTCCCACCTTTTCACACAGATTCGCTATCATGTTGGTAAAGGAAATCTTGGTGGCCAGAAAGGAATTGGAAGCGTATTTGATCATCTCGGCGCTGGCCACGTCGGTTATTATCATCGGCCGCTCCAGGGCGGCGTACAACTCCAGCAGAACCATCGCCACCTTTTTATTAGGCGCTCCAATAACTACTCTGTCAGGTGATATGGTATCTTCGATCGCGCAACCTTCTCTTAAAAATTCCGGATTAGATACCACATAGAAATCATAATCGGAGGTCCGGTACTTCTTTATTATGTCTCTGACCAGGTTGCCGGTTCCCACCGGAACCGTGCTTTTATTCACGATCACCTTATAGCCGTTCAGGTTGAGAGCGATCTCCCGGGCCGCTGATTTCACGAAAGAAAGGTCGGTTTCGCCATTGCCGCCCTGCGGGGTGCCGACCGCGATAAAGACAACCGTGGAAGCCTTTACCGCCTGGCCCAGATCGCTGATGAAACTGATCCGCTCCTCCTCCATATTCCGGATCACCATCTCTTCCAGGCCCGGCTCGAATATCGGCATCTGCCGGTTATTCAGGAGCGCGATTTTCTGTTCGTCTTTGTCCACGCAGACAACATCATTACCCAGATCGGCAAACATGGCGCCGGTAACCAACCCGACATATCCGGTTCCTATTACGCAAATATTCATTTATATAGAATTAATTGAATGTTTTTTCAGCGCTGCGGCTGTGATGTCTTTGTTTTTATCAAGAAGATTTTCTCGTTCGCTTTAGCCAAGCCCAATTTCTCTCTGGCCACCTTTTCCAGCATGGCGGAAGAGTTCCTTAAAGCGGTATTTTCC
>JBHHXV010000110.1:0-7390 GCA_046757225.1 bacterium | reverse complement strand
CGCCATGAAGTACTCATCGAAAATAAGCCAGTGGAAATGACTTTCACGGAGTATAGCATTCTCCTTTTTCTGGTTTCCCGTCCCGGCTGGGTATTTACCCGCAACCAGATTGTAGATGCTGTACATGGAGATGATTATCCGGTCACTGACCGTTCGGTGGACGTGCAGATTGTCGGTTTGCGTAAAAAGCTCGGTAAGATGGGCAACTATATTGTGACCGTCCGGGGAGTCGGCTACCGGTTCAAGAGCGCTTGATTCATGTCTGGGCGATTATCAGGACAAGTTTTTTTATTCCTTCTCTTTTCTTTTTTCCCGCTGTTTTTTCTGACATCTTTCAATTTCAGCATGACTGCCTTGGTGTCTATTATTGTATGGGCAGTGTTGTGCAGTCAGGCAATTTCCTGGTGGATAAACCAATCTTTGGAGATAGTCAGCCATGAAATCCAACTTTTATTTCAGCATCATGGTACACATCGCCTGCCGGAGACCGGAATTTCGGAAATCAATGCCCTGGGCAGTCAGATAGACCAAATTGCCTGTGAAAAGCAACAGCAAATTTCCTCATTGATTCGTCAGCATAATCAACAGAAGGCGGTGCTTTCCAGTATGGTAGAGGGCGTACTCATGAATTGAAAACACCGATTACCTCGATAAAAGGTTTTGTGGAAACGCTCATGGACGGCGCCAAGGACGATCCTGAATCTGCCGATCGCTTTCTGGGAATCATTGCTACCCAGGCTGAACGGCTCAACGCAATCATTGAGGATCTGCTGACCCTCTCCCGGATCGAGCAGGAAGAGGAAGAGGGGGAAATACCGCTCAAAGACACCCCTCTCAAAGAAGTGCTGGTAAGCGCCATGCAGGCTTGCACCCTCAAAAACGAAGCAAAAAACATCACCCTTCAGTTCTCCTGCCCCCAGGAGCTCCGGGCAAATATGAATCCTCCCCTTCTGGAGCAGGCGGTCATCAACCTGATCGACAATGCCGTCAAATACAGCAAGCCCGAGAGCACGGTTTTTATTTCCGGCAAGCGTAGTGATACAGAAGTTTCGATTACCGTCAAAGACCATGGGTGCGGGATCGAGCAGGAGCACCTCGCACGCCTGTTCGAACGCTTCTACCGGGTCGATAAAGCCAGAAGCAGAAAGCTGGGGGGAACCGGGCTGGGACTGGCCATCGTCAAACACATTGCCGGAGCCCACAAAGGAAGGGTTTCTGTAGAAAGCACCCTTGGAGAAGGATCTGTTTTTTCCCTCTTTCTGCCTCTTTCCTGATTACTTTTTATCTATTCCTAATTTTCCGCTCATAACCGCCTAACAATCCACCGGTATCCTCAAATCATCAAAGGGTGAGAGTGCACATGCCCTCTCAAATCACCACGCCGTTTTTATAAGGAGATTTTGAAATGGCAACATCAGTGAAGAAAAAACAGAAAAAGATCAGGCGGCTTAAGAAGCTCTACCAGAAGTTGAGAGATCTCAGGAAACAGATCGAGCTGACCAATACTTCCGAGTTCTGGAACTACACCACAGGATAATTCAGCCATGAAAACCGGTTTGAAAAAGAAGTTCATTACTTCATCAAAACTTTTCATGACGGGCCATTCGTCACCCCCGCATGATGAACAAGGTAATCGACACCCAAGTGGAGAGCCACTCCACACGGGGTATTTTCACGGTAAAGTAGAAGCGAGGCTGATGATGCAGGAAGTCGATGCCTTAATGAAGGATTTACAGAAAGAAGTTATTGAGGAACTGTCCGGTCAATCACTGGAGCGAGTGCTGGCGGAACTGGAATCTTTAAATCAAGAGCTCAGTTCACCTCCACACTATCCCGCTAAGCTGAGTCAGGTACTGGCCAGGCGGCTCAACCTGAGTCTCCAGCAGGGAGCACGACTGGTGGAAGCGCTTGAATATCTGGATCTGACTCGTTATCGCTGCACATTTGAATCGTTGGATGAGCGAGAACGCCAGTCTCGACTGGAAGTTCTGACTCCACTTGTAAAAGAAAACCCCTGACAATTTTACACAACTTTCACAGAACGCTAATAAAACGCTCACATTTAACGTTTATGCTGTTACCACTATTAATGAAAGGAGACTATCAATGAAAAAATCTGTTTTATTGGTTGATAAGGAGAAAAATGTGAAGAAAAAATTTGTCTCGAAACACTTGGCGTGGTTGCTGTTTGTCATGACGGTAACTCAGACGGGACCTGCCTGGGCAGGGGCCGGTCTGCGCATTTTCAACAGCGATGACAGCGCTTTGCTCAAGAAACTCGAAGAGAAAGGGGTTCTTACCAAAGACGATGTCAAAGATATTGAAAAAGAGGAAAAGAAATCAGGAAAAAACCATTCGCTCAACCTCTCTACCAGGCTTCAGTTTTTATATACCTTCAAAACATATGAAAACAAAGCCGGAAAAGACGATGTCCAGGATTTCAATATCCGGCGGATGCGGTTCCAGGCGGACGGCAATATGTTCAAGGACGTGGATTACAAGTTCGAGTTCAACGCCGATAAGATGAAATCTCTCAGCATGAAAGACGCCTGGGTCGGACTCAAACATCTCAAATATGCCCGTTTCCGGATAGGTCAATTCAAGAGTCCTTTCAGCCGTCAGCGGATCACTTCGTCATCCAAACTCCAGATTATCGAACGGTCTCCGATTCAGATCCTGTATCCGGGCCGTGATATGGGAATCGAGATGTCGGGAAAGAATATCGGCAAGATGTTCGACTATGCGGTTGCTCTGCTTTCCGGTGTCGGTAACAAGCGGCAGTTCCACAGTACCGATAACGAGTATTTCCTGACCGACGGCCGGGTCGCCTTTCACCCTCTGGGAGAAATCAAGCATTCGGAAGGGGATACCAAGCATACCGACAACTTCCGGTTCGAACTGGCGGGAAACTTTCTTTTCGCTCCCCATCAGAAAGCGTTCGGCGAGGAAGATACCGACACGATGTTCAACAATATGGCAGTGTATGGGGTAAGCAATCTTGCTGATCTGCCCGAGGGAGATACCGTAAACGTGGGACCGGAATTTTCCGTGGTGTACAAAGGATTCTCCCTTCTTTCTGAAGCGTACTGGGCTCAGTTCATGCCGGACTGGAGCACGTATGACCAGCCGGAACATGGTGCTCCCTCTACCAAGCGGGACATTAAAACATTCGGAGCCTTTGTCCAGGGAGGTGCGTTCATTATCCCGAAAACCCTGGAGTTGGCCGGCCGGTTCGATTATCTTGACGTCGATACCAAACAGTTCAACGACGGCGATGATCTGCGCTCCTATACCGGTGGCATCAACTACTATATTCACGGCCACAAGTATAAGCTGCAGGCGAACTACGTCAAGAACGAATATGACGGCAAGCTGGAAAAGAACAACAGTCTCATCAGGGTAAACCTCCAGGTGAAGTACTAAGCTGTTGTAAGGTCATTGCGAGCCGAAGGCGAAGCAATCTCGTTTATTTGCCCCTTAAAATGAGGTTGCTTCGCTACCAGACTCCTAGCAATGAGTTGAGAGGGAAGCTCTTATGTTGCCGCATCTGATAAGGGAAATAGAAAATCTTAAGAAAAAAATTCTCTACCTTAGCTGTCTGGTGGAGGAAAGCGTCTTTAAAGCGGTGAAGTCCCTGGAAAAACGGGATGCCGTATTAGCTCAACAGGTAATTGAAGCGGATACACAGATAGACAAAATGGAAATATGCATAGAAGAAGACTGTCTGAAAATGCTGGCCCTCTATCAACCGGTGGCAGTCGACCTCCGGTTTATTGTGGTCGTGTTGAAAATAAACAATGATCTGGAACGGGTGGGCGACTTAGCCGTAAACATTGCCAAACGGGCGGTATTTATTGCAAAACAGAAGAAAGGAACCCCACCGTTCGATTTTCCCTCCATGTCGGGCAGGGTACAGATGATGCTTAGAAAAAGCCTGGAGGCTCTGGTAAATATGGACGATAAGCTGGCCGGCAAGATTTACGCTGAAGATGACGAGGTAGACACCATGAACAGGGAGGCCTATCAGCAGGTAAAACAGAGACTCCTCGGCCCGGACCATGACGACCCAGACTTTCTGCTTCAAAATTTAAGTGTTTCCCGTTACCTTGAACGGATTGCTGATTTAGCGACAAACATTGCCGAGGATGTCATTTATATGGTTACCGGCAATATAGTACGGCACAGGTCGGATGATTATATTCTCTCGCAATGAACATGTTTGCTGCCGGAGAAGAAGAGGTTATCAGCACATTTCACGCTTCTAATAAGCACCAGTTGTGTGAAAAACATTATGGTAATCAGCCTTCCTCCTGGCGTTTTTCTTCCCGGCAGCAATTATTATTTGTCTATATACAGTAAAAATGAGTAAAGAAAAAAGGAGTAAAGATATGATTGTATCATAGAATCAGTATGTTCTGATTACTTCACTACAGATTTGAAACACAAGAGGTTAAAGCAATGAAAAAAATTATTACCACCTTATCAACCATATTTTTCGTGGGATCCTTTGCGGTATTTTCTCCTTCACCAAGCCGGGCCGGATGGTTTGACAACGTGTTTGGCGGAAAAGAGGGGGCCGGCAAAACCATCAACGGCGCCGGTGCATCCTTTCCCTATCCCGTCTATTCCGCGTGGGCTTACAACTATAAGAAAAGCAAGGGTATTCAGATAAACTACCAGTCCATCGGTTCCGGTGGCGGCATAAAACAAATTACCGCCCGGACCGTAGATTTCGGGGCATCCGATGCACCACTGAAGCCGGAAAGGCTCGATAAAGAGAAACTGCTGCAATTCCCCGCCGTTATCGGCGGAGTGGTGCCAGTGGTGCATCTTTCCCAGGTAAAACCGGGAGAGCTCGTGCTCGATTCCGACACTTTGGGCAAGATATTCCTGGGGGAAATAACGTATTGGGACGATTCCCGGATCAAAACGCTGAATTCCGGTCTTTCCCTGCCGCATGACAAAATTACCGTTGTCCACAGATCGGACGGATCGGGTACCACCGCGATTTTTACCCGTTATCTGAGCGAGGTGCACCAGGACTGGAAAAGCAAGGTGGGAGCCGGTAAGGCGGTCAGTTGGCCTGTCGGTATCGGCGGCAAGGGAAATGAGGGCGTCGCCAACTACGTAAAAAGGACCTCCGGTTCCATCGGATATGTCGAATTCGCGTATGCGGAGCAGAACAAGCTTTCCCATGCCCGCTTGAAAAACGCCGCCGGCCATATCGTGGCACCGGATTTCGCTGCCTTCGCAGACGCTGCCGCTACTGCGGATTTCGATCCCGGGAAAGATTTTTATATCTGGCTGGTCAACGCTCCCGGCAAGAATTCCTGGCCGATAGCGGGTGCCACCTTTATCCTGTTGGCGAAAGAAAAGGCTGATGTCAATAAGCGGGTGATCGCCTTTTATGACTGGGCGTTCAACAACGGGGATGCAAAAGCGAAAGAACTGGCGTATGTTCCTCTTCCCGGATCCCTGAAGGATAAGATCAGGAATTATTGGAAAACAAAGGGACTGTAATAACGCACCACCCTCGACAACAAGAGAGCCTGACAGTGAGTGCTTCTCAACTGATTGCAGAGGAGTGTTGTGAGATTTCTAAATGTCGCTGAATTCAAAAAAGAATCTTCTCGATTCTCTCTTCTACCTGGTTACCGCTCTGGCAGCCTTTACCGTCATCATTCTCGTTGTCGCCATTTTTTATGAACTTCTCCAACAATCGTTGCCGGCGATCAGAAAATTCGGTATCTGGAAATTTCTTTCCTCAACCGATTGGAATCCTGTTACGGAATCTTTCGGTGCCTTGGACAATATTCTTGGAACTATAATCGTCACAGTTCTTGCGCTGTTACTGGCAATACCCCTTGCAATAGGCATCGCCATTTTTGTCACGGAAATTTCCCCCAATTTCCTAAAAGGTCCTATCGGCGCAGCAATCGAACTTCTGGCCGCTATTCCAAGCATTATTTATGGCATGTGGGGACTTTTTACCCTGGCTCCCCTCATGAGTGGGGTAATAGAACCGTTCTTGCAAAAGGTTTTTGGACAAGTTCCGCTTATCGGTTTTCTTTTTGAGGGTACCCCCATGGGAGTCGATATTTTGACGGCAAGCGTAGTACTCAGCATTATGATTCTTCCCTTTACCGCCAGCATATCCAGGGACGCTTTCAACCTTACCCCCTCAATGGTGAAAGAATCAGCCTACGGTCTGGGCGCCACCAAATGGGAAGTGATAAAACACGTCATCATTCCTTATTCGAAACAGGGGGTGTTCGGCGGCATAGTACTCTCTCTTGGCCGGGCATTGGGGGAAACCATGGCGGTCGCTTTCGTACTGGGCAACAACCACCGGATACCAACCTCTTTCTTCGACGCCGCCGCCACTATCACCGTCACCCTGGCCAATGAATTTTCCGAAGCTGACGGCGATATCTATTTTTCCTCTCTGTTTTACCTGGCGCTGATACTTTTTATTATGAGCTTCATCACCCTTGCCATAGCGAAATTCTCTCTCTACAACAAAGCGGAAAAGGATTCCCGATGAACAAAGAAAAACGAAGAATGATTGAAGGGTATGTGGCGCTTTCCCTCTGCACATTGGCGGCCCTGATCGGTCTCTTCTGGTTGGTATTCATTCTCGGTGATGTGCTGGTCCATGGATTAAAGGCACTGAATCTGGATTTGTTTCTCCATGACCCCGTTCCGCCGGGCGTCGAGGGAGGGGGCCTGAGAAACGCCTTTGTCGGACAACTGTTGTTAACCCTGTATGCTACGTTGATAGGGGTTCCTGTCGGTGTACTCGGCGGTACGTTTCTGGCTGAATATGGGCGGGGCAGTAAAAGAGGGAGGTTTATCAGCATTCTCTCCGATATCATGGTGAGTGTTCCCTCCATTGTGGTCGGAACGTTTATTTATGCCGTATTTGTCAAACCGTTCGGTCATTTCAACGGCTGGGCCGGGGCCATAGCCCTGGCGGTCATCATGATCCCCATCATACTCAGAACCACCGAAGATATGCTTAACCTGGTTCCCTGGACGCTGAGAGAGGCTGCCTTTGCCCTGGGGGCGCCGTATTATAAGGTTATCACCCAGGTGGTCTACCGGGGAGCGGCCACCGGAATACTGACCGGTATTCTGCTTTCCGTAGCCAGGGTGGCCGGTGAAACCGCGCCGCTGCTGTTTACTTCTTTTAACAGTTCCTTTTATTCCACAGACATGACCCGGTCTATGCCGTCGCTTACCGTCTCTATTTTCCAGTATGCCATGGGGCCATACGAAAACTGGCATCAACAGGCCTGGGCCGCTTCGTTTGTGATCACGTTGTTCATTCTTTTGCTTACACTCATCGGACGGCTGGTGGTAAAATGGAGGTATAAATAGTGACCGGAGA
>JBHHXV010000109.1:0-7413 GCA_046757225.1 bacterium | reverse complement strand
ACCTGAGCCAGGATTACCGAGAAATCCCCGTCCGCCACCTCCGGGTCCATCTCCACCCCCCGGTTTATCGGCCCCGGGTGCATGATGAGCAGCTCCGGTTTGGCCAGGGTGAGTCTTTTGGGGTGGATCCCGTACAGTTTGGAATACTCGCGGAAAGAGGGGATAAACATATTGCTCTGACGTTCGGACTGGATGCGGAGAACCATCACCACGTCCGCTCCGGTAATCGCCTGTTCCAGATCGAGAGCCACCTTTACCCCCAATTCTTCCACATCGAGCGGCATCAAGGTGCGAGGCCCTGATACCGTAACCTTGGCTCCCATTTTGGTCAGCCCGGCGATATTGGAACGGGCTACCCGGCTGTGAGCGATATCGCCGACGATCAGAACCGAAATTCCCTCCAGCCGTCCCAGTTTCCGCCGGATGGTCAGCATATCCAGCAGGGCCTGCGTGGGATGGGCATGGGCCCCGTCTCCGGCATTGAGTACCGAAGCGGCCAGCTTCTGCGAAAGGATATGGGGAACCCCCGGACAGGAGTGACGGACGACAATTATATCGGCGTTCATCGCTTCCAGGTTGCGGGCGGTGTCGTTCAGGTTTTCCCCCTTGAGTACGCTGCTGGTGGAGGTGGAGATATTGATGACATCCGCGCTCATCCGTTTGCCGGCGATCTCGAAGGAGGTGCGGGTTCTGGTGCTGGGCTCGAAAAACAGGTTGACCACGGTTTTGCCCCGCAGGGTCGGCACCTTCTTGATCGGCCGCTGCGATATCTCCAGCATGGTCTCGGCCGTATCCAGAATCAGATTGATGTCATCCGGGGTATACCCGGATAAATCTATGAGATCTTTGTGGTTCAGTTTCATTGTTTCAATGATTGACAACCTGCTCAGAGGAGGTTATTACCGCTTTGTCTTGATTACGGTCTTCATGTAATTCCAGTCTGATCGACCGATTGTCTTCAATGGAGATCTCCATCCCCGCGTAATCGGGCTGGATGGGAAATTCCCGGCTGCCCCGGTCGATCAATACCGCCAGCTCGATCTTGGCCGGCCGGCCTAAATCTATGAGGGCGTCCATCGCCGCCCGGATGGTCCGGCCGGTATACAAGACGTCATCGATCAGGATTACCTGGCGGCCTTCGACGGAGCAGGGTATATCGGTCGGGCAGAGCACCGGGTGCTCGGTCAGTCTGGCTCCCCCCAGGTCGTCCCGGTACAGGGAGGTATCGATCACACCAACTACCGGCCGCTTCCCGGAAATTCTCTCGATCTCTTCGGCCAACCGTTCCGCCAGCTTTTCCCCCTTACGGATCCCCGCCAAGACCAGGACTTCGGTATCCGGGTGGGTTTCCGCAATTCTCCGGGAAATCTCCTTTATATGATTCCGTATCGCCGGGCTATTTAGTAATTGTTTTTCCATTTATTATCTTGTGTTCTGGATACTTTTCTCGCCATTTCTTCCAATTGATGTTTATTATTTCTTTTTCTTGTGGATAATAACGAGTAAAGAGCTTTTAAAACATGAGTCTTCCCGGTGCCGTTTTTTCCGATAATGACATTAATTCCCTCTGAAAGCTCCAGCTTTTCAAAGACCGTGAAATTTTCCAGGATTAGTTTGGTTACCATTTTTCTCTACTGAATAAAATCAAGCCAGCCACTCTTTTTCTGATAAATAATTACCCACTGCTTGCAGGAAGTCGTTTACACCGCTTCTCAAATTATCAACTTCCTGTTTGGAGAAAACCTTGAAATCCTGGTAATCCGCATCATTTCGTTCATCGAAAAGATTCATTGAAATCCGGGCATATTTTTTATCAAAAATACCTGATTTTACAAAATGTTTATTAAAAAGGGATATAGAACCGCTATGTTTCCGGCTTTCCAATTCAAGAGTAGCCAATAAGGATTGAATGGCGTAGAAAGCGGCGTAGTAATAGCGATTAACCGCATGGTTAAACCGGTTTTCGGTGAAAAGTGCTTTGGCAGCATCAAGCGTGTCTTGAGCTTTTTCGTACCGGTATTTGACCAACGCTTTTCTTTCGGAATTCAAAGGGAAATACCCTCTCTTTCTATAGATTTAAAAAGAGGAGTAATCCGAAACATAGGGCTTTGCCATTCGGCCACCGAGAAAATTTGGGAGGAAAGAAGAACCTCATATTCCAAATCAATATCAACCAGCATATAACGAATCTCTTTTCTGAGCCGCCAGTCAACCGGAATATCCAACAGAATCATGATGTCAAGGTCTGATTCAGGGGTATGCTCTCCCCTGGCCCGTGAGCCGAACAGCCGTATCTCCTTGAGCGCATCCCCAAATCTTTGTTGCAACTGCTCCTTAACGGCTTGGAAGATTTCCTGTTCTTTTTTATTCCAGCAAATTGTTTTCATAATTGCTTACAGATAATACAAATCCTCGTCCGGGTCCGGCTTTCTTTTCTCTTCGATTTCGATATCGGCCGCTTCCGGCTCTTGAGCAAAGACCCGCTTCCTTAATACCATATAAGTTTTATAAACTTCCTTTTTCATCGTCAACCAGAAAAAAGGGGGCGGTCTCCACATTATACTGCTCCGCCAGCCGGCATCCTTCCGAGTCTGGGTTCCGCATATCGGCAATCACTACTTGATTGATGAATCGCATCTCATCGTTTATTTCCAGGCGCTCGGTTACCTCCTGACATTTTTTGCAGACCTGGCCGTCTTCCTTGATTTTCTTGACAAAGGTGATTTTCATACTCCAGGAACCTCTTTAACGATTTCGGTCATTGTAACCACCGGGACGATCTTTCTTTCGTTGCCTTTAAAAACCAGATCAGCCTGCTCCTGATAGGTAGGCCGGTAGTTCAATGCAACTCTAATTTTTAACGGTACTCCCCCCGGCAGGTTTTTCACCTGGAATTTCTCGATTTTCGGTTTCCAGGGAATCAGCCTGGTATCCGACAGCTTTTGGGCCGCTTCCCAGATTTTGAGGGTAGGGTTACCGTTTTTATCCCCCAGCACCGCCCGGAACATCCGGGTATCGGGAGCCAGCCGGTAATCTCCGTCCAATTGGCCGGACCGGTAAAAAGTTTCGCCTCCCGCATCAGTAACCGTCACCTCCAGCCAGATATGCCGGGATTCCAGCATCCCGGTCGGGAGCTTGTGTCCGGCTCCCACATTGGTTACCTTGACCGAGAAAGCAAGCCCCGTGGCCCCGGAACGCCCGATATCCACCAGTTCAAGCCTGGCCGCCTCTGAAAGTCTCTGTTTCCGTTTTTCATGATCGACCTTTAAATCAAGCAGATTATGAAGAAAAACATTGGCCCCGTCAAACCGGTGCACCCCCACATGGGGACGGATGGGGGCCAGTTGAGCGGATTGTCCTATTCTCGGCTCGAACTTATTAACCCCTTTGCTCATATGGCACTGCTGGCATTGCAGGATCACCGGCTTCTTACCGGTGTCTTCCGCCTCGTCTTCCGCCGCCTCAACCGCGTCCTCCCATTCCAGAAAGGTGGAAATAAGCAGGGTGCCGGTCTCGTAATGCTCCAGTTGGTGGCACATGCCGCAGAATCTGGAACTGGAGTGGAGCTTTGATTCGGCGCATTTATGGTTCTTGGTCTCGGAATCTTTAAGAGGAGCGTATTTGGTATTTCCGGGAGTGGACAGATACAGCCCGTTACCGGGTTCGTGCCCCTGAAAGCCGGTGACCGTATGACAGAAGTCACAGGTGATTCCCTCTTTTGCCACGTCGGTCATGTTACGGCCGTCAACCGGAGGCACCAGACCGGCCAGAGAGGCGACCGGCGCATGGCAGCGGATGCAGTATTTGTCGCTTTTTCCGCCGGTCTCCCGGCTGGCCAGTCGCGCCATCCGCTGATAAAAGGGATCCCTGTAAGCGTTGGCGTGCACCGAGTCCTTCCATTCGCCGTAAATCATATCATGACATTTCTCCTGGCAGACCTGAGCCTTGGAAAAACCGTCGTATTTTCCGGCACTGGCTTCAAAGGAGCTTACCAGTAAAAAGACCAATATGACATAAAACCACTTCATCAACTGGCTCTGAACATGTTTATAAAAGGGGTTATAGGCGTGGGATCTGCCGGCAGATCGTAATAATCCGGATTTCCTTCGTAAATATAGAAAAATCCCAGGCCTCCCATTTGATTTTTTCCGTATAACCTCAATTTGGGAAAAAGTTTTATTATGCGCCCGGCCAACTCAAGCTGATCGGCCCGCTCACCGAAGGTCATCGCTTCGGTTGAACAGGAGGTGACGCAGGCCGGGGCCAGGGACAGTTCCAGGCGCTTATGGCAGAAATCGCATTTATCGCATTTGACCCCTTTACCGGGCGTATCGAATTTCTTGATAACGTCGAACGGGCAGACATCCACGCAGACGCCGCAGCCGTCGCACTTTTCCGGAACTATCCAGCTGTACCCGGCCGGGCTTACCTCGATCGCCTTCAAGGGGCAGACCTTTACGCAGGGAGCCTCCCGGCAGTGCATGCATTGATGCTTTCTGAAGAACCAGCGCACCTTTCCTTTAATCATTACCTCCTTGAACTTCACCAGCGTGTAATAATCCTGTGAGTCAAGAGGAGGGTTCTGCAGGTTGGCATCCTTGAAGAATTCGGTCTTGACCGCTTTCTGTTGGTGCCAGCTCTTGCAGGCCACCTGGCACCCCCGGCAGCCGGTGCACTTGTTTAAATCGATTAAAACCGTGTTTTTTGCCATGATTTCTTTTTTAACAATACCCCTGCTGGCCGGCGGCCAGGTCCAGTTTACAGGTGCAGACGTCTTCCCATAAGAGAGACATTTTAGAAGCGGGAAATTCCCGCAGGGTTTTCAGGTAACGTTTGCAGGTATCGCAGTAATCGACCCTGGCGGATGTAAGGCCGGGCAGCTCGAAGAAGCCGAGTTTCTCCGGGTTTTCCTCCTGGCAGAAGGGGCATTTCGGCCGGGAGTAAACCCAGGATGTGCCGCAGAAGGAGCAGTGGAGGCGTCTTATGTTTCCCCCTCCGAACCGCTGGTTTTCCTTTCCGGCAGGGGTCAGGCTGGCCAGCAGGGGGCCGCCTCCGCAGACCGGACACCGGGGAGCATAATCGTCCGTTTCCGGCAAAGAGAGCCGCTCGCTCAGGGCGCTCATAAACGGGTAGAGGGTGTAAATCAGAATAAACCGCCCCTGGGCCAGATCGCCATTCCAGCGCTTTTCCGCCATGAGTTGAAGAGCTTCCTGATTCAGATCGATCCAGTCCTGAGCGAAGCGGATTATCTGCTTTTTGCCGAGTTTACCGGGTAATTCACTGTTTTCCTGACCGCACGTAACCCGCTCGATTTCGGCGAACAGCTCCGCTGTCCCCGGCCAGTCCCGGCAGAAAAGGGATATCTTTCCCAAAGGCCGGTTTCCGGACTCCCACAAGGGCTGTAAAGCAGCGGCTGTTTCCGAAATGATCGTCTCCTGCCCGGCTAAAGCCCTATGCTGGCAGTCGTACAACGCTCCGAAAAGGGCGATTAAGTCGTCCCGCCGGCCGGTTTCTCCGGGAAGACGCTGCTGTAAATATCCTCTGGGATCGCATTCTTTCATAGAAAAGAAATTATTTGAGCTGCTGATCGATTTCCTGGGCAGGCTCAAGCAGGTTGCCGTAGCGGTCTCTTTTTTTATGTTCCAATCTCTGGATCTGATTCAAATCCTGGTAATCCTCAAAAGAAGCGAACTGCGAAACCTTCCATTTCCCTTCTTTTTTCACCACGGTCAGCACATAATTCAAGTCGCGCTTGCCGAAAATGATATCATCTTCCGTGCCGAGAACGGAAAACCTGACCACGTACGGGTCATAGATCCCGTCGGTCTCCTTTACCTCAAGGCTGTCGTAATGCAGCAGATGCTTATTGTAACCGTTCTTGAGGTAAAGCCGTTTGTAGGTAACAAACTCTCCCGGTTCCACTACCTGGCCCAGCAGCTGGGAATCCCTCTTTTTTAAAGATTCCAGAAAGGTGACCGCCACCTGAAACTGAGGCTTGCGTATCTTGAAATACCAGAGCGGATAAATGGACAGAACCGCGGCGATAATAACCGTTAATATCCCATAGGAAGCTATCGATTTACGATCGATTTTTTTTTTCATTAATTATTGATCTGTTTTGCCGGGTTTACATTTCCGTTTTATTTCGTTTATTTCTTTCTTCTGAATATAATAATTGGCGCAGTTGGACATTGATTTATTGATGGTTTTCTCTAAATTTTCGATCTCGGCCATATTGCAGTTATGCGAAAGGTATTCCCCGTATTTTTTCATACAGCGGTCATAATATGAACATTTTATTTCCTTGGCCACCCACTGTCTTCTTTTTTGGCCGGGAGTACCGAAATGACCATGGAAATCCTTATAAACCTTGGCTTCAACCTCCAGTAGACGGTCAAGATTACAGGTCTTGAGAGCCTTGTACATCTGCGTTTTGGAACAGCTTTCAAAATAATCCGCTAAAACATCTTCATAAGAGTCCAGCATATGGTCGTAATCCGGGCACTCCCTGGAAACATCGTTTTTAACGGTTTTCTTCCAGGCGAGGATTCCCTCGCGGTTACACTCGGAGACCATTTCATTCAATTTTGATTCAGCACAGTTATAATAATAATAGCACTCGAAATCATCAAAGACCTTTTCCAGGGAAACGCACTCTCCCTCGATTTTCTGGCTGTAATAAAATTTCTTTATCTCCTCGATCTTTTTCTTGTCACAGTTGTTTTTCGCCTTTTTCAGCTCATCGGCTACGCAATGGGAAAAAAAGGAACATTTGGCCTCTTCCACCTGTAAGGATAACTGCCGGCAGTCATCGCACCAGGAAGAGCTGGCCGAGGTCCGGTCAGCCAGGAGCTTTTCCGCTTTATTTATACTGTTGATATCACAGTCGGCCTTCCCTTTAGCCAGTCTTTTTTCCACTTCCTCTTTTACCAGTTTACGCTTCAAGGCCTCGATCTCCCGTTTCTTCGGGGTTTCAGGGTAACCGGCCAGCAACCGGTCGATACCGGCCAGAATCAAGCGGTCGTTATTCTCGAAAGCGAAAGAGATCGCCTGGGAAGCGCAATTTTCAATATAGGTGTTCACCTTTTTCTGCAATTTCTGTTTCAGGTCGGTTTGATCAAGCTGGCTGCAGCCGCTTTTTCTGGATGAGTTCAGATGATCCATTAATTTTATGAATGTTTCCGTATCGCAACTCTGGGCCGCTCCGGTCAGGCCTTTATCCGCGCACAGGGAAAAATACTCGCACTTTGAATCGGTAAGAGCCTTTTCTATATATTGAAAATTCCTGGCCCCGGAAAGCTTGTCCCGCACCACGCTTTCCAGCTTCAGGATCCCGTCGAGATTACAGTCGTGTATCGCTTTCAGCAGGCTGTCATTCTGACACTCGTAAAAATAATCTTATTTTTTATGCTC
>JBHHXV010000108.1:0-7545 GCA_046757225.1 bacterium | reverse complement strand
CCAGTTCAGCCCGCTCGTTCTCCCCGAGGCTTTGATAATAGAAATCCGATAATTTTTCCAGTGCTTCTTTCTTTTCTATCGCCTGTTTGATATTCTCCTCAATCTGCTCCCTGGTCGCCCCGAATTTCTCGATGATTGTCTGGGAACGAATCTCCATCATCTGATCATCCAGTTTCTTTTTCATGACCTCTATCAGATTCTCGAAAACCTCCAGCAGATAATTAGCCGTCTCATAAGAAAGCCGGGAAATAATTTCCTTGTACACATAGGTTTTTACCGCCTGATTGATCCGAAGTACCCGCACCAGTTCGGCTTTCTCCATTTTTTTATTGTCATCGCTCAGATTAAAAGCGAACATCCAGTCAAGAAAGCTTTCCCAGACACCGCTGGCCCGGCCCAGTTCATTAAGCCGTTTTTGCGTGTCCTTGATCTGTTCAAGCTTTTTGCCGACATTCTCCACATTTACCGGTTTGAAAGTAATATGAAGGGTTTTATTCAATTTATGAACCAGTTCCTCGGTCAACCCGGACAGCCTGGACTGTATCTTATCGATCGCCAGTTTATAAAGAACGTCTATATCTTTTCTGACCCCATCGATCGGTATCTCCAGCCTCTCTTTTACAAACAGGGATAATTGAGGTATAAAATCATCCCGCATGTTCATGATGGCCGTACCGGCGGCGGTTTTCCCCCGGCTTTCAGGCGGCAGTTTCTCTTTGTAACTCAAATAGTTGTCATCAGACCAGAATTTATCGATGAAATCGAACGATTCAAAACATATCTGCTCAAGTTCCGCCTGAAAATCACGGATAATCACCTTGGAACCAAAGAACTGGAAAGTAAGAGGGTTTCTCTTGATCTTTTTCAGCTGGGAAGCGGCGCTGCCGACCTTTATCTCGACTTTTTTCGACTTAACGCTTTCCAGGGTGAGATAGGGACGCAGCCAGTTAAGCATCCTGGTCTGAATCTGATAAAACTCCAGAGAGCACTCCTTATCCGCCCTTCTTCTCTCATAGCTGACCAGAGCAAAGGCTTCCTCCACCCTTTCAATAAACCGGTATTTCCCTTTACCGGTTACCTCCACCAGAGCCTGCTGGCTTTTCATTATATTATCTATTTCACCGCAAAAAGCCTCGACATTCTCGCGCGCCTCCTGAATCAAGGCGCTGGCGCGGCTGCTGACCAGCAGATTGTTCAAGGCGGTTTTCAACTCTTTGAAACCACTGGCATTCCTGACCTGGTCATGGGTAGCCGACCCGTCAGCAGGAAGCCGGAATTTAAAGGAGCAGTATTCCAGATATTCTTTTTCATCTTCAGAGAGAGGCTGTCCTTTTTTATCCAGCTCGAACAGGAAGGGAAGCTTGGAACAGAGAAAGATTACCGAGGGGTTATCCACCCCGAACTTTTTCAATTCGGCAATCACGTGATTTCTTATCTCCTCCCGGGCGTTCTTGGAGACCTCGTCACTGCGGTTGATACAAAAGATCATCTTGTCAAGCACGTTCGGCTGCAGGCGTTTCAAGTGAGCGATCAAGTTGGCGTCGATCGCTTCAAAACCGGCCGGGGGCAGCAACAGCTGAATGGCGGCATGGCAATCCTGCAGGTATTTGATGGTAATATTCTCGTCCCAGTTGGGAGCCCCCAGACCGGGAGTATCCATCAAGACCACGTCATCGGGAACCTGAGAAAAAGGGATGGTAAGCTTTATTTCTTCTATAAAGGGAGCGGAAGCCCGGTCAGTACAGATCCGCTCATACTCTTCCTGCCCCATTTCCTGAACGCTGCCTAACCTGTCCCGGAATTCCGGCCATTTATCAAGAATATAGAGAGCGAATTCCAGCGAGTTCGACTCCCTGGTTACTGAGCTGTCCAGTTTTTCCCTGCGCTCCAGCAGGATGTTCCTGTTTTTTTCCCTGAACTCTTCACTGTCCAGCCGGTCGTCCGCTGGAATATCCTGGATGCCGCCGGTATAGAGATCAGGAGCGGCGCCGGCGTCCATAAAGCTGTTAAGTAAAAGCTCGTACATAGCCGAAGCGCCGGCGAAGGTCACCCTGACCATCACCTTTTCTCCGGCATATATCTTGGTGACCACCGCCGTGCAGACTCCTCCCACCTCCTGCTCCTTGAGAATCCTTTCCCCCAGCAGGGCGTTAAGAAAAGTCGATTTACCGATCCGGAACCTTCCGATCACCCCGATCTTGAAACTCCCTTTGGACAAAGCGGCATGAGCCCCCCTTATCTGCTGCGGCAGCTGGCCGGTGTTCAGGCCGGTATCCTTCAGCTTATCAGTGAAATCCAGGGTAAAATCATATATACCAAGAACCTTTTCCTTTAATCTTTCAAACGCCTGTAAGCTCTGGTCTTTAGAGCCCATTAACCTATCCCCCAATAATGACTGATTTACGATTACAGCAAATTCTAATTATATGAAATCTAACATATTTCTATCTTCCATACAAGCTCTTTTTTACCATAACCGCCCCAGTTTGATCATTTGAATTCCGCCCCTTTACATGGTACATTTACAAGATGAGAGCAGCCTTTTTTTTAGACAGGGACGGGGTGATCAACCGAAAATTGCCGGAAGGGCAGTATGTAAGCAACACGAACGAATTCGAGTTCCTTCCCGGAGCCGTTGAAGCGGTCAGGATTCTTAATAACCGGGGATTTCTGACCATTGTGATTACCAACCAGAGGGGAATAGGCCGAAGCCTGATGTCCACCGCCGACCTGAAAGCGGTCCATAAAGCAATGCTGACCGGCTTTAAAAACGGCGGAGCCGATCTTACCGACATTTTTTACTGTCCTCACGACATCCCCGACCGCTGTGTCTGCCGAAAGCCTCAACCCGGCTTGATCTGGCGGGCCTTGACCAGATACGACATCGATCTTACCCGCTCTTGCCTGGCGGGAGATTCGGCATCCGATATGCTGCTGGGGCAGAGAGTAGGCTGTAAAACCTTTCTTATTACCCCGGAAAATCCTTTAATAAAAGTAGTTGACCAGATCCCCAATGTCTCCCTCCCCACGTAAAACGTCCAAATTAAAGAAAATCATCTGGGGTTTATCCCTTATCTTTATCCTTTTGTACATCATCGCCAGTTTCCTTACGGAACATGAGATAGCCAACCCCACCTCCAAAACGTTAAAAACCAGGACGGCGCTTACGGAAAAGACAGCTTCCTTTAAAACGTCTTTTTCCTCCGCCCAAAAGAAATCCTTATCAGAAGAATACCGGGCCAAAGAATATAAAAGAAAAGCCAGCGGTCCCCCTTCTTATAAAGGCCCCCCCGGCGTTACCGAATCCGAGCTTCAGGAGGCCAGACGAACGGCGGACTCAATCTTCGATTATAAAAATCTTAAGGAGGATATCAAGAAAGAAACGCTCAACAGGATAGAAAGAGATAAAAAAATGAAACGGGCGTATTATAGATATCTCAAAATGAGGCAAGGGTTCCCGGACCCGTTCCTCAAGAAAAAGAAAAAGAGAAAGAAAACCCCGGAGGAAAAGATGCGGGATACCTACTCAGACTATCTGAAAGACAAACGCAAGAGCCTCATGAACGAATACGAAGGCCGAGACGAGATAACCAATCCGCCCACTACCATAGATGACCTGATCATGGATAAATCAAAGACGGAAAAGCTGCTGAAATCTCTCTCCAAAGAGCGATGAAAAAAATATACCCTAAACTCTGGCCTTATCTACTGGCTGTTGCCGTATTGCTGTTATACCTGATCGGCCGCCCTCCCGAACATAATATCAAGCCGCTGCTGTTTCCTCAATTGGAGCGGAACAGAATAGTAAAGGTCAAAATATCCAAATTTTCCCACACTGAATCTCCTGAACTTATTACCCTGCAAAAGGAACCGGGCTGGAAGGTGGTCTCTTCATTCAAGCCTTACCCGGCTGACCTGCGGGCGGTAAACATGCTCCTGAAGAGAATCGTATTTTTGAGAGAAGGGGACTTTGTTACTGACAATCCGGTAAAATACCCGGTCTTTCAGGTGGAGGGCAGCTACCTTCTGATTGAGGTTTTTTCCCAAGGGATGGAGAAACCGGCCGCTTTTTACATCGGGAAAAACGGGCCAAACCTGACCGGCACCTATTTCAGAAAAGCGGATTCCAAGAGGGTGTTTCTGTTGCGCCGGAACATTCATTTATCCTTTGACCGCTATGAGTGGCGCAGGAAGGAGCTGTTCGATTTCCCGGAATCCCGGATAACCGGGCTGTCTGTGGCCTACCATAATTTCTCCTGTACCGTCTCGGGAGAAAAAGAACGGCTGGCCGCCGGAAAACTGATCCGGGAAATCCGCCGGCTGCGGGCGGCCGACTTCGCCTCGGCCAGGGATAAGCCCACCTTTGATCCCGCCGGTCTTCTCACCGTTAAAATAAGTATGGCCGGAGCGAAAGAGATAAAACTTCTCATTGGAGGCCAGCGTAACCCCACCCTTACTTACGCCAAGATAGAGGGCCGGGGGGAGGTTTACCTGCTGCTCTCGCAGACCGTGGCCAGAATCAAACAATTGGCGAAAGATTTAAATTAGGCCGCCTTTGGCGGCAACTTTTGTCGTCGCAAGCTTTCCTGGTTCCCAGGCTCTGCCTGGGAACCCGATATCCGGGAGGCTCCGCCTCCAGTCTGGATGAGGCAGAGCCTCAGGCATATACATTCCCAGGCGGAGCCTGGGAATGAGAAAAGAGGTTGTGTCACAATAGTTGGATTCGGTATTTCGGCTTGTCCCCAAGCCGAAAGTTCTGAGGGCTTCGATATCCTTGCCGGTTTCGGCTTGAGACAAGCCGAAACACCAAATAAAGCGGGGTAAATCTGCGTCCTATTTTACCTCTTATCAATATAAAACGCTCAGGTTGACAAAGTATTGATCCACTATCCCGTAGACAGTGGTCAACAGGCTTTTTTCCTTCCGGTACCCTAATTTAAACTCAAAGTTCGGCCGGGGACGATAGTAAATTTCCAAAGAATAATAACCGGCGTTCACCATCATTTCCAGGTTGTTTTCATATCCTCCGCCGATTGAATACCCCCAGAAACTGAGCAGTTGATCGCTGATATTCACTGACGTTCCCAGCGCCGCCCTGCGGGTGGCCACCGGCACCAGAGCGGTGTTGTTCAGGCTGGCGTAAAACCAGTCGAAATTACCGGCTACACTGACAATCGGATGATTTCCCAGATTGTGGCCCAGGCTCAGGCTGTCGCCCCTGGCGGAACCGAAGGGATTTCGAGATTTTTTATTGGCAGCCGAACCGGATTGATCCTTCAGGAAGAATTCCTGGTAAAAGGCGGTTATATTATAATAACTTTCACCCCGTAATACCCGGGACAGCGAAGGCAGGCCCCCGGTTATTCCGGAAAAAAGGGTGGATTTTTCCCCCCGGCGGTAACGTATCTCATAGAAATCGTTCCATGGTTCCCTGTAGCCGAGCCGCAATTCCAGCTGCTCGTTTTTCCAGCGGAACTTCGAGCCGAGGTATCCTCCTGTACCGTATTTATTGACAATCCCCCCGTAATAATCGCTGTAGCTGTCCTGTTGAAAATGAGCGGATAAATCGAATATATCGGCGGTGATACTGGTCGCTTTGGCCGGGTCGGCTCCTTTGAGTTTTCCCCGGCGGCTCCATTCGCGGTTATGGGAAGCGTTGACGAACCAGCGGTCGGTGGCGTAGGTTTTCCAGGTGGAAACCAGATGGAGGCGCCGCTCGCTGTTATTGCGCTCAAGCAGCGAAACCTTTTCGGAAAAGCTGTCGGTAAAGGTTTTAAGAATATCCATTTTGTCCTGGATCAGATAGTAATTGTCAGTCGGGTATAACCATTGGGCGGTCTGCAGATAGTAAAGCGAGCTTATATCCCTTCCCAGCATTTGGTAATTGGTGGCCATAGAGGTTTTTATCCAGACTTTGTCGGGATATCTGTTTTCCGCTTTTAAAAGGATTCTGATCGCCAGGGCGTGATTGCCCATATCCTGATAAAGCCTGACCCGCAGCTTCAACAAACGAAGATCGTCACCCGGTGACAAGGAACTTATTTTGCTGAATACCAGCAACGCTTCATGGAAAGATTTGGTATCTATCAACAATTCCAGGTAATCGACTAAGACATCGATTTTATCCGGATATTTCACAAACAATCTCTGGTAATTTTCTATCGCCTTCAGACGTTTACCCAGTCGTATGAGCGTCTTGTTCAATAAAAGCTGCTGGGAAAGATTCCGGTTCTGCTGCTGCAAAAGCAGCTTTTCCACTTTTTTGTACAGGCTTTCGGCCAGAGATTTCTTTCCCTCGGTCAAGCGTATTTCCGCCAGATTATAAAGCACGTCGGGATGGGCGGGAAACCGGCTGAGATAAAGCCGGTAATAACGGGCCGCCTCCGGGAAATTGTCCTCCCAGTTAGCCATTAAGCCCAGCCGGAAAACCGCTTTCCGGGAATCCGGATGGGCCTTTAAAATCTTTAAATACGCCCAGCGGGCATATTGATACAGGTTCATTTCAAAGGCGTATTCAGCGTAAGTACGCAGCTGAAAGAACGTCATTTTTTTCCGTTTCAGCTTTTCCATCTGATCGATAACCTCTTTTCTCTCGCCGAAATCCTCTAAAACCGCCAGATATTCCATCCGTATTTTAAAGTCGTTCTCGTGACTTGTAAGAAATGATTTATAATCCGCCAGGGCGCCGGGGAAATCATTGAGCTCGATCTTCACCCGGGCGAGATTCAGTATGGTCTCGGGCTTGGGGGAGCGCTTATATAATATTTTCAGAGCGGCCAGGGCTTTAGACCATTTTTTCCGCATCTCATACACATGGGCCAGCTGGTCCAGATTGTCGTCATCCATCTCTTCCATCTCCACCCGGCTGTAATAAATCTCCGCTTTATCGAACTCTTTCCTGAGATAATATAAACTGCCCAGATAAGTAGACACCGGCGGATTGTCCGGGTAGAGTTTCGTGACCGACCGGAAATATTTTATTCCCCGGCCCAGGTCTTTATTCCATAAGTAAAGGTTATACAATTCCTCGGCCAGGTGAGCGTCGTTGGGGTATTTTAAGAAATGCTTCTCCTCCAGATCGTTGAGCTTCCCGTAATCCTGCTCGGCCGTATAAAGAGAGACCAGTTCCTTAAAGTTTTTCTCACTGGAATTTCCCGCGTAAATCCGCTCAGCCAGAGCGATGCTTCTGTCGATATTGCCGAATTTGTTTTCCATTTGATAACGCTGGATAAGGATGGAATCCGGGTTTTCCCCGGATTTCTCCCGCTGGGTCAATAACCTGACCGCCCCCTCATAATCGTTCCGGCTGAGGGCTACCTGATAAAGAGTCACCAGCGACCGCAGCGGTATTTTATCCAGGGGCAGGCTCATCCCCCACTTATAAAAATCATCCACCCGGCCGAACCAGAGGTAATATTTCAACAGCTTCAGTTTATCTTTAAGGGTAAGCTTTTCCTGTTCATGCAGGTTCCGGTAAACCATCACCACTTTGCCGTTCTCTTTCCGCTGTAAGTAAATATCGGCCAGTTTCATCTCCAGTTCATA
>JBHHXV010000107.1:0-7577 GCA_046757225.1 bacterium | reverse complement strand
CCTGTCAATTTTTCTATGAATGCCCGAACTGCAAAGTGGTTTTAAAACCGAAAACAGGAGATTGCTGTGTTTTCTGTTCTTATGGCAGCGTACAATGTCCACCGAAACAAAATAATTGAAGGAGGTCTGGATTATGAAAACAAGATTCCCATTACAGGTAATACTGGTATTTTCTTTTGGGCTTTGGATAATAACAGGAGTCTTTCCCACCAATGTATCGGCTGTTGAATCAAAAACTGATTATCTCCTTATTCATATGCTTACCGATGCCAATAAAAATGACGCGAACGCCTGTGTCGCTTTCAACGTTGCCTGGGTGGCAGTGGAAAAGGGACTTTCAGTGGAAATGCTCTTCGACGGCTGGGCAGGTTACAATGTCAAGCAAGACGATTATTGGGCTAAATATCAGGTTCCCTCAAATTATCAAAAACTTGTTTCTAAGGCTGTGGGCAGAGAGGTGAAATGGCAAGGCGGTAATTATATTGATTTACTTAAATATTTAAAGCAGAAAGGTATGGTTGTTACCGCAAACAAAACATTTCTCGCTTTGTCGGGAGATGATAAAAAGCTGCCTTTATTTATCAAACAACTGAGTTTGGTTGAAATGGTGGATCATTTTAGCGGGGCATCGAGTTGTATAACATACTGAAAAAAACTTGACATCAAACCTTCGGTAAGATATGTTCCAATCATGAGTAAAAATGTAAAAAGAAGCAAAGAACAGTTAAAGTCTTCCAAAATCTGTAAATTCACGGCATGGATCAGTTTGACGGTATTTTTCTTGACCACTCTGGTGGGAGTGAAGGGAAATATTCTTTGTTTGGAGGCAGATGGTTGTGTTGAGCTAGAGGTTGTTCAGAACAATAGTTGCTGTTCTTCCCCTGTGAGAGCTTCTCAAACTAATGCTCATGCTTCTCAGAAAATTAATGATCTTGCTCATGAAAATCATTGCGACTCCTGTATGGATATCCCCCTCTGGATTGAAGGCGGTGATCAATATATCGTCACCGATAACAGCCGGGCTTTAGAAAATCAAGCAGTAGTTCTTACTGCTCTTTCTTATCTTCCTTCCACATTTAATCTGACTGTCACTGGAAAATCACTCAAAAATTCTTCCCCACAAATTGACATTTCTCTTCTTTCGCATCAAACCACCATCCTCTTAATCTGAAAAATCCTCATATAGAATTGACTTCTTAATTAAGAAGCAATCCCGATTTTGCCCACAACAGGTTTGTCTATTTATGCCTGTTAAATTCGTCGTGGGAAAAAACATTATTTTCGATTTGCATGAGGATTTATCTGTTTGTTCAAGAAATTATCATTATTATTATCGCTGATACTGTTACCGGTACTGACCGGTTGTACGGCCAATAAACCGATTGAAGCTACCTGGCAGAAACCACGGTCGTTAGGCGGGGAGCTATCTTCGTTCCGACCACCTGAAAAACCGGTTATTCATATGTCTAAGGAAGATGATGTTGAACTGGGCGGCCTGGAGGAGCCAACCGGTATCCTTACCCTGCGCCAGGCTTTAGCGCTGGCATTGATGAAAAACCCGGAGCTGGCGGTATTCTCTTGGGATGTACGGGTGGGAGAAGCCCGGACCCTTCAGGCCGGGCTGTTGCCTAACCCTAAATTGATCACCGTAGCGGAAGATTTCGGGGGAAGTGGAGAGAAAACAGGCTATGACGGTGCCCAAACCACCATTTTTCTGGCACAGGTAATCAGGCTGGCCGGAAAAATTCCCAAACGGACCAAAGTAGCTTCCCTTAAGAGAGATCTGGCAGCCTGGGATTATGAAGCCAAGCGGTTGGATATATTGACTCAAACCGCCAAAGCATTTGTAACAGTTTTAGCAGCTCAAAAACGGCTGGCTTTAACCGAAGATCTGGTTCGCCTGTCCGAACAGGTTTTCCTGACCGCCCAGGCCAAGCAGAAGGCGGGAAAAGTCTCCAGGCTGGAAGTAAAGCGGGCGGAAATCCCTCTTTCCACCAATAAAATTGCCTGGCAGAAAGCTCAGAGGAAGCTTGCGGCCGCCCGCAAGATTCTGGCCGCCACCTGGGGAAGCACAACCCCGGCCTTCGATCGGGTCGAAGGAGAACTGGAAACCATTCATAAACTTCCTTCTCTCCAGCAGCTTACCGAACTGATTTCGCAAAATCCTGATATTGCCCGCTGGAGCATGGAGATGGAATTGCGCCGGGCAAACATAGAGCTGGAAAAAGCCAGAGCGATCCCTGACCTTACGGTCATGCCCGGTTTCCGGCGAATCGAAGAGACTGATGATAATGCGTTGGTATTGAGATTGGCAATCCCTATTCCAATCTTCAACCGCAATCAGGGAGGAATTCTGGAGGCTCATGAACAACGCTTCAAAGCAAAAGAAAGCCGCCGCCAGGCAAAACTCATGGTAAAAACAAGACTGGCTCGGATCTATCAGGCGTTGTCCGCTTCCTATATAGCCGCGACCAACCTGAAGACCGAAGTTTTACCGTCCGCCAAATGGGCTTATGACGCTGCTCAGGAAGGGTACAGTCAGGGAAAGTTCGGCTACCTGGACGTCCTGGGAGCTCAAAAGACTTTGTTTGAAACCAGAGGGCAGTACATCGATGAACTGGCCGCTTATCACCTGGCCAGAACTGAAGTAGAGCGGATGATCGGTCAGGGGATCGACCAAATCAGCGAAAAACAGGAGAAAAGCACCGATGACTGAAAATAAAAACCTTAACCCGGTCACCGTGGCCATTATCGCGGGAATTGTTTCCGCAGGTCTGGTGGTTGGAGGATTGAAGCTGGGGTTGTTCAGCATAGAGACAAACGGCAAACACGCTCACTCGGAAAAGATGGAGAAACATGAGCATGCCGGGCATGGCCATGACGAAAAAGCTGATCGTCATAGTGAAAACCATGGTCATGACGGACACAGCGATCATGAAGAAGAAGAAAACATCCGGCTCAGCCAGGATGAAATGAAGGAATTGGAAATCGAAACCGCCCAGGCCGGTCCCGGAAAACTGCGGATAGAAATCAGTCTGCCGGGTGAAATTTCCCTGAATCCTGACCGTTTGGCTCACCTGGTCCCCCGGGCTTCCGGCATTGTCCGGCAGGTAGGAAAAACACTGGGGGATACGGTAAAAGCGGGAGAAATCATGGCCTGGCTGGAAAGCGCGGAACTGGGTGAGACCAAGGTGGAATACCTGGGCAAGCAGCAGAACCTGGAACTGGCCAAAACAGACCTGTCCCGGATAAAGACCATTCACGACAATACCTTCAAAATGCTCAATCTCCTGGAAACTTCCCCTTCTTTAGAGCAACTCAAACAGGTCGGTGACCTGGAAATGGGAAAAAACCGCAGCCTGCTCATATCGGTTTACGCCCAGTTGAAGTTTGCCAAAGCGATGTACAAAAGGGAAAAAAAGCTTTACAACGAAGGGAAAATCACCAGCGAGAGTGAATTCCTGACCGCGGAAAGCAATTTGAAAAAGGGGGAAGCGGATTATCTCGCCACCCGCGACAGCCTTGCTTTCGAAGTGAAACGGGCGCTTATTGAAGCCGAGCGGATGGTTAGGGTAGCCGATTTTGAGCTGAAAAGTTCCCGAACCCACTTGAATCTACTGGGAATCAACAATACGGAGATCGAAAAACTGGCCCAGAACCGGGAAGACGACGAGCGATTGGGCTGGTATGCACTTACCGCTCCCATTTCAGGAACGGTGATCGAAAAACATATTACCCTGGGAGAAATGCTGAACAATGAGGCCAAAGCCTTTACAATCGCCGATTTCAGTCAGGTCTGGGCCTACCTCAATGTATATCCGAAATATCTGACCAGAATTCAAAAAGGGCAGAACGTCATAATCTCAGGTGGAATGGGAGTACCACCTGTTTCCGGTACTATCTCGTATTTGGTGCCGCTGGTGGGAGAAAAAACCCGGACCGCACTGGCCAGGGTGGTGCTTCCCAACCTGGAAGGAAACTGGCGGCCCGGTTCGTTTGTTACCGCCAAGGTTTCAGTGGAAGAGGTGGGAATCCCCATCTTAATACCTAAGACCGCTTTGCAAACGGTTGAAGACCAGAAGGTAGTGTTTGTGAAAACAGATAAAGGTTTCAAACCGCAGCCAGTCAAGATCGGAAGAACGGATTTCCATGCAATGGAAATCATCTCCGGTCTTGACGCCGGACAAGTCTATGTAAAGAAAGGTGGTTTTGCCTTGAAAGCGGAACTGGCCAAAGGATCTTTTGGCGATGGGCATGGTCACTGAAACAAGGAACAATCATGATAGAAAAAATAATTAATTTTGCCTTAAAAGACTGGCTGCTGATGGCTGTGGTCGGCGTATTGATAATGGCGGCCGGATATTACAGCTACACGAAACTGCCGGTAGACGCTTTCCCGGACGTCTCCCCCAACCTGGTGCAGGTGTTTACCGTCACGCAGGGGTTGGCCCCGGAAGAGATCGAAAAATATGTTACCTATCCGGTGGAAACCGCCATGAACGGACTACCGGGAATAAACAATATCCGATCGGTTTCCAACTTCGGCCTGTCAGTGGTAAATATCTATTTTAATGATGATATGGATCTTTACTTCGCCCGCCAGTTAGTTAACGAACGATTGCAGGAGGCACGCGATCAAATCCCGGAGGGGTTCGGCGAACCGGAAATGGGGCCGATCTCAACCGGAATGGGGCTGGTATTGTTTTATTACCTTGAAGATGAAACCGGCCAGCGGTCGCTGGTGGAACTGCGGTCCATTCAGGACTGGCTGATCAAGTTCCATTTACAGACAGTGCCGGGAGTTACTGAAGTGCTGGGAATCGGCGGCTGGGAAAAGCAGTTTCATGTAGTGGTAAAACCGGATGCTTTGTTACGCTACAACATAACCCTGGCAGAGCTGATCGAAAAAATACACGCCAATAACCTGAACGTGGGAGCCCAGTTTATAGAGAAAAACGCCGAGGAATTTATCGTGCGATCAGTGGGGTTGGCCAATTCAATCGAGGACCTGAAAAACATCATTATCAAATCTGAAGACGGTGCCCCGGTATTTTTGGAACAGCTGGCTGACATAAAAATCGGAGGAGCGGTCCGCCGGGGACTCCAAACCCGCAATGGCGTGGAGGAAGTGGTGGCCGGCATGGTGATCAAACTGTTCGGTAGCAATTCTTCCACGGTAATCGGAGCGGTAGAGGAGAAACTGGCGAAAATCAATAAAATTCTTCCCCAAGGTCTCAAAATCGTTCCTTATTATCAGCAGAAAACCCTGGTGGAAGCCTGCGTCAAGACGGTTACCGACGCCCTGGTCCAGGGAATAGGGCTGGTGGCCTTGGTGCTGTTCGTGTTTATGGGAGCGGTCCGGCCCAGTATTGTGGTGGCGCTTTCCATCCCTTTTTCTGTTCTGTTCGCCATGCTTGGGATGTACTATTTCAAAATATCGGCCAACCTGATGTCGTTCGGCGGGCTGGCGATCGCCATCGGCATGATGGTGGACGCCACTATCGTTGTCGTGGAAAACGTTGACCGAATGCTCCGGGAAGCCGCCGGAACCGATAGAAGCCGTTTCGATATCGTAAAACGGGCCTGCCTGGAGGTAGGAAGACCGATCGCCTTCGCCATTTCGATCATTATCATCGTGTTCCTGCCACTGTTCACTTTGCAGGGCGTTGAAGGGAAAACCTTTCGGCCACTGGCTTATACTGTAGCCCTGGCGATGTTGGGATCCTTGATTTTCGCCATAGCTATGGCCCCATTCCTTTCCAGACTGATTATGCGAAAACCGAGATCCGCCGGACAAGACGGCGAGTTACGGGAAGTGGCGATCGTCCGCTGGATGAAAAAACCTTATAAGCCACTGGTACGCTTTTTCGTTCATAACCGGTATCTGGCGGTAATCCTGGCCGGAGTACTGGTGGCGGTGGGGATTCATATTTTCCCCCAACTTGGTTCCGAATTCACCCCCACCTTACAGGAAGGAACGCTCATTCTCCGCTTGACCATGGCTCCCTCCATATCGCTTGACGAGAGCAAGCGGGTAACTATGCTGGTAGAACGAAGAATGATGAAGGTACCGGAGATAACCGGAGTGGTCAGCCGAATCGGCCGGGGGGAGGTCGGAGCGCACGCCGACCCGGTGAACAGTGCTGAAATGTACATTATCCTCAAAGACAAACAGGACTGGCGTTTCCAGAGCCAGGAAGCGTTACAGGAAGCCATCCGTAAGGCTGTGGGCCGGGTTCCCGGGGTGCTGACCAACTTTACTCAGCCGATCGCCATGACCGTGGATGAGCTGCTGGAAGGAGTGAAAGCTGAGCTTGCCATCAAACTGTTCGGAGACGAACTGGATGTCTTAAAGCAAAAAGCGGATGAAATAGCCGTGGTAGTAGGACAGGTTCCTGGAGCGGCCGACCTGCAGGTTGATCAGGTCTCCGGCACCCCACAACTGCTTATTAAGGTTGACCGCCAGGCGATCGCCAGGTACGGGGTGAACGTTTCCGATGTCCAGGAAGTAATCCAGGCGGCGGTAGGCGGCCAGGTGGCCGGTCAGATATTTGAGGGAATTCGCCGGTTCGACATCCTGGTCCGATATACCCCCCAAGCCCGGAATACCCCGGACCAGATCAAGGGAATCATTATCAAGTCGGCAAGCGGCGTCAAGATACCGCTTTCCCAACTGGCCGATATTAAGGAAGTGGTAGGTCCCCGACAAATCACCAGGGAAAAGAACCAGCGCTTCATTACAATACAGTGTAACGTAACCGGGAGAGATATCGGCTCGTTTGTGGAGGAGGCCCAGGCGGCCATCGACAGCCAGGTAAAATTGCCCACCGGTTACCTGGTCACCTGGGGCGGGCAGTTCCGTTTGCAGCAGGAAGCCAATAAACGGTTGGCGATTGTGGTGCCGATCACCTTGATGATCATCTTTATGCTGCTTTTCTCCAATTTTGATTCGCTGAAAAACTCGCTTCTTATTTTACTCAACATCCCCTTGGCTTTAGTGGGAGGAGTGGTCGGTCTATATATGACCGGTCAGAACCTGTCGGTCCCGTCTTCGGTGGGGTTTATCGCCCTGTTCGGCATCGCCCTGGAAAACGGGATGGTGCTGGTCACGTACCTGAATCAGCTTTTGGATGAGGGAGTCGCGATTGATGAAGCTTCCGTGGAGGGAGCCTGTCTACGGCTCCGGCCTGTCTTGATGACCGCCATCACCACCGCTCTGGGACTGATTCCGCTGCTCTTTTCCCACGGAACCGGTAGCGAGGTCCAGCGTCCCCTGGCAACCGTGGTTATCGGCGGGCTGGTGACCTCTACCATTTTAACACTCTTGGTCATTCCACCACTTTATAAGTGGTTTGCTGTAAAACCCGAATTTAGTAAGGAGATTAACGCATAGTTGTCAAATAATCATGTAACCATCATTCATAGGAGAAAAAACATGAAGCTCACCCGAATTATAGCTTTTTTAATCTCATTAATGGTAGTCTTCCCAGCCTGTAGTACACAACACGCACTATTGCATGAAGCAGTCCGTGGCCATACCGAAGATGTTGAAAAGTTACTGGATAAAGGAGCGGATA
>JBHHXV010000106.1:0-7607 GCA_046757225.1 bacterium | reverse complement strand
AGGTTAAGCGATTCTCCGGCAGTCGGCGGCAGGGTTCGTCTGAATAAAATCGACCGGATTCTGGAAGCCCGGAACGATCTGAACCTTATGGGAGCTCAAATCAGTCAGCTGAAAACTATTAAGAGAGACCTGCGGAAACAGAATATTCGACTGGAAGCGGAAATCAAGATAGCGGAAATCGAGCTGGAAGAGTTGTTGGGACAATCGGATGTCGATATAAAAGCGGTGGAAAAGAAGATTCGTGAAGTTGAAGAGGCCAAGACCAAAAAAACGATCGGTAGCATCAAAGCGGAAAAAAGAGCCAAGGATATTCTTACAGAGCGACAGAAAAAGATTTTTTCCATAGATTAAGTAAAATGAGGCTTCATAAAAAACCCTCTATGCGGTCCGAGTGGAGGGAAAAGAGAGAGGCTTCCGATAATGCGTATAAAAAGAGACTGATAACATCTTTTTTCGGGCTTTTATTTTTAATTTTAATTTTCTATTATAAATCGGTTAACTACACTCCTTCCGGCAAATCGGCTTTATCAAGCGGTGGAATAATCTCTTATCATATATCCGATAAACCGACCTCCTCTTCCGGCATAGAAAAAGAAGCGACCTTGCCAGCCAAAGACAGATCTTTAATAAGGCGGGGTATCGCCGAGGATTACCGCTTCTGGCTGGACAGAAAGAAAGAGGCTCGCCGGGCCGGCGACAAGGTAAGGCTGAAACAGGCCGAATCGAATATAAAAGGCTTGATCGACCGAATAATGAAACTGCCGGAATCAGATATTAAGTTTATCCAGGAACTGGTAGGGAAGGAAGCGTTTGTTTCTCCATAACTGATGGTATACTAAGAATATGAGAACAAAACTGCCGGACAAAAGAAAAATACTGTTGGTGGATGACGAAGAGATCATCCGTTTTAATATCAGCCGAATATTGTCCGGGGAAAAGGATTATGAGATTACCATGGCCGACAGCGGAGAAGAGGCGATTAATTATCTTCGCTCACATGATTTTGAGTTGGTACTTACCGATCTGGTCATGGAGGGGATCGATGGAATCGGGGTGCTGGAAGAAGTCAAACGGATATCTGCCCATACCGTTGTTATTATTATTACCGGTTACGGCTCGCTCGGTTCCGCTGTAAAAGCGATGCAGAGAGGGGCTTACGATTACATCATGAAGCCCTGCGAGCCGGAAGAATTGATCATGCGGGTCAAACGGGGAATGGATAAATACGATTTGGAAAAGAGGATTCTGGAGGTCAATAAGCTGGAAGCTATCCTATCGAATATTGGCATCTATACCTTGGATTCTCAAGGGTATATTACCAACGATAATATGGTGCTCAGTGCAAAATTATGGGGAAAAAGTTCTCTTATCGGTACCAATATCTTCGATCTCAAGCCTATCAAAGAAATGGGACTTGAGGAATGTTTTTCCGAGGCGCTGAAAGGGGTTTCCTCTGAACTGGACGATATAATTTATTATCCTGCCGGCAGTAATAACGAACGCCTGCTTTCCTCTCATATCGTTTCCACTTTGTATCCGAATGGAAAGGTAATGAGCATTAGCTGGATACTGGAAGATAACACAAAACGGATCAATGTGTTGCAGCAGATCGGGGAAGCCGAGAAACTGGCGGCCCTGGGCAAACTGGCGGCCGGAGTGGCCCATGAGATAAACAATCCTCTCAATACCATAAATTTAGATCTGGAGTTTTTTAAGAAGAAGATTTCCCCTGATGATTCATTAATGGAAAATATCTTGTCCATATCGAGGGAGACTGAAAGAATCGCCCAGATTGTCAAACAGCTCCATGATCACGTGAGAGAAGACGAGGGGCGGGTGCATGATGTCGATTTAAGTGAGCTGTTGACTAATTCCATTTTTTCCATACTTTTCTATCAGGTGGCTGAAGAGGGTAAACCGGTAACCGTTCAACTGGAAGATAATCTGCCACCGGTAATTATTTCTCCCAACAAGTTGTCCCAGGTGTTGATGAACTTGATCAAGAACGCGGCGGAATCAATAGAGGGAGATGGTGAAATAAACCTTACGGCAAAGCAGGTGACTTATCTTCTGCAGGATCTTCCCTCAGGCATGAGTCTTGAAAATTCGGAGAAGAACGACCTGGTCTTTATAGAAATAAAAATAGCTGACACCGGCAGAGGAATAAAAGACAAAGAGTTAAGCCATCTTTTTGAACCGTTCTTTACCACCAAGGGGGTTCAAGGCACCGGCCTGGGCTTGTTTATTTCATATTGTATCGTGAAGAGCTATGGCGGCTGGATCATTGTCAAGAGCAGGGTTGGAGAGGGAACCGAGTTTACCATTAATTTGCCGGCCAGGTGTTGCTGATTCGGGTTTCTCGGTTGTACCGCTTAAACGCTACCGGTTCAGTGTTCATCGGCAATCCTTGACAGTTGCCTTATTTTGTATATGGTCGCTTGTTCGTATCGGTAAACCGGTTCGGCGTTAACAGTCAGATACTTCATGAGTTCAGGCCTGGGAGAACCGAAAGAAACATAATAAATCTTTTCTTTATTGAAATATGGTTTTTCCCTGATGTAGGTCATTGCTTTCTTAAGCCCAGTCAAGCTTCTTCTGTAATAAGTCCTTCTATCAAGATAGTATCCGATAAAACAGGCGTCCCTTCCGAAATTTGTAAAACAGATCGCCCCTTCAGGCACATGATCTTTCAAGTTTCTGTATTTATATTCCATAGGAGGAACGGTTAAATAATTCCTTACGTTCCTGGCCAACCGTAATAAATTGAAACTGTATAACAGCATAAAAAGCGAAACCACGGTTATTGATTGAATGAAGAAAAAATAGTTCCTTGAGTTAAGATATCTCTGCAATCTTTCCACATTTACGTAAAACATCATTCCTGCGAAAAGAGTCAGGGTCGGCAATGAAGTCTTTATGATTTCCATGTTAACTTTAGCGTGGCTGGGGAAAATCAGATACCAGGATATATCACAGACAAAAAACAGTAAGGCGTAACGGTGAAAATCATTGATTTGTCTGTTCTTAAGCAGTTCATGTAATGAGACAAGTACCGTAAAAACAAGCACGATGAAAATCATTTTATTTTGGCTTCTCAAGCCGAGTGATGGCATCATCCTCCAAAAGAACATCTTAATGGATGAGGGTAAGACACGGAAATAACCGGCACCTTGTATACCGGCTCTTTTGCTGAACGTCACGGTCAAGTCGTTAATAAAATGTGATATTCCCACAGCCCAGATATCCTGCAGAAGATGTAAGAAAAGCCCAAGCGCCGGAGCCGAGAGCAACCCGAACAATTTTTTTATTTCTGACCTTTTGAACAAAAAGGCATATCCCCAGACAAACAGTTGTAAATAAACCGTGTATTCGAACGTGTTGATACTTTGAAAAAACATCAGCAGCCAGAGAAATATATAGCTGCTCCTTTTGTTTTCGCTTTTGCCGTTAAAATAAGCGTACGTAGCGTATATGGCGCCGAACCGGCAAAATTGATCCAAGGAAAAGCCATAGGTTGAGATTAAACCGTCATAAAACTCGGGAAGTATCACCAGAAACAGAAGACAGAAAAAAGCCGCTTTCGGATTATAGAGATCTTTTATAAAAAGAAACCAGAACAATGCCGCCAGAGTAGCCGCGATAATGAAGGGAAACCGGAAAGCGATCAGTGAAGTAAACCCCAGTTTTCTCAAGACGCCGTTCAGTAAATCGCTGAGAGGAGGATAATGGGTATAAAATTCTTTCGGTAAGGGATAGAGCTTTCCCGGTTGTAAAATCGGGAGAAACTTACAGGCGATAAAACCGTCTTCGGCAAAATGCCGGCCGGCGGGTAAGACATGAACTCCGGAATGGCCGTATTGGTTCGAGGCCGGCCAAGGGGTGATCGCCGACCAGACCAGATTCGCAAAAAACAGTGCGACCGCGAAATAAGCAAGGGTATTGTAAATATTCGATCCGGACGCATGATTAACCTCCGGCATATGTTCCTCAGTCAGCATAATTTTAAAAGAACCCCAGTTTATTGCGTACCATTGCCGACAGCATGTTGTGTATCGGAAAGTTCAGTCTAGGCTCATAATAACAGAGCATAAAAGAACCGTTGCACCGGGCACATGCCTTCAGGTTTTTCTGCTGATTACGGTAGGTCGGGGAATTAAGATATTCCCTAAGGCTTGTGTTACAGTCTCTGCCGTTTTTAAATCCCATGCCGGTTATGCACGGATAGGCGGTTCCCTGGGCGTCGAAATCGATCGAATGGTATTGGTACAGACAGGAGCGCTGCTCGGACAGTAAATTTTGTCGGCCTTTGAAGTAAAGAATCGCTTTCTTTAAGAACGCCGGGGAATTGATAATCCGAGAGTCGTTTACGGCATGCAGCAGAAATTCTTCCATTTTTTCGGGAGAGGCCTGCTCTCCTTCAATCGGCAGCGATTGCTGCCCACTGGTACGCAATATTTCATGAAAGGTTAGGGGAAGATACTTCTGAATGACCCCGGGAAAAGAATCCAGGGATTTGCCGAGTTCCTCCAGGCCTTCAAGACTATGCGGAGTGAGTACCGAGTTTACCACAACCTGAAGTTTGGGCGCGTAAGTGCGTATGTAATCGAGAGCCCGCCAGGTTTTTTCGAAGGCGTTCGGCCTGCCCCTCATGAGGTTATGAAGCTTTTCGCTCCCGTCTATGGAGAGGCTGATCTCTTTTATCCCGCTTGAGCCCAACGTTCGAGCCAATTCCGGCGTCATTGTCAACCCATTGGTTACCAGATGAACGTACGGTAATTTTCTAGCGGCGTAGGCCAGTCTATCCGGCAGGTCTTTGGCGAGGGTTGGTTCTCCACCGCTTATGGAGTAATAATAACAGCCTATCCGTTCCAGGTCGTCAATATCCCTGAACTGGGCTTCGCGCGGGTAGATACCGAATTCCTTGTTTTTCCAGACATCGCACATGATACACCGGCAATTACAACCGTCTGTAATCAAGACACCCGCGCTGATAGGGGTTCCTTTTCCGAACAGGTAGTAATTCAAATGCCACCTGGTCATCATCTTGACGAAATTAACATTAAAATGTTTATCGAAAATCAACTTTCTCATACTATCCGGTTTGGTCTATTCATATCATAATCCGGCTGAAGTGTCCGGGTTATAGATTAGAGTAAATTCCTTTTCCTGGTGGTCTTCCTTAAACAAGCTCTCTATACAGAAGGCTTTTCCGTTACAGGGAGGAGTATCAGTTATATGTACGCAAGGTGAACAGGGAATTCTTTCATAAAAGACCTCTTCCTGGTAATCTTTTGCTGCCGGAGTCATCAAGGTATTCGGGTTGGTGGGTCCCCAGTACGAGGTGGAAGGGATTCCCAGAATACGGGCATAATGGAGCAGGGACGAATCGATTCCGGCAAAATATCGGGCGCCGGAAATGATTTTAATCGATTCGATCAACCGGTATTTTCCGCAAAGGTTTATAAACGGGTTTTTCAGGTGGTTCCCTATTTCCCGGGTAATCGCTTCCGCTTTATCGAAATCACGGGCTGTCCCCAGAAAAACAACGGGAATATCCCGGCTGATAATATTTTCTTTGATCAACCTTTTCAGCGCCGTTTTCCATTGCCGGGGAGAAAGCATTCTTTCCAGGCTCAAGTCCGAACAGGTATGTCCCATTACCATATACCCCTCAGGCAGCTCTCCGGCAAGGGAAACCGCGGACAGGCTTTTCCGCAGATGATCCCTGCTCTCTTGAAAAGATGCCGGGGAAGCTCCGATGATTTCCGCACAGGCCTTGTATTCATAGTAAACATTGGCCGCAGGATTGAAAAATACCAGGTGCGACTGAATGTCCTTTCTCCAGAAAACATCCCGCAGATAGAAACCGATACGGTTACGGGCGGCTGACAGCCCGCTGAAGATTGTCGATAAACGGGAATGGATCTCCAAATCTATAAAAGTGTCGATCAGGAATATGGAGCGAATGGTTTTAAGAGCGCTTGAAATAAGTTTGAGCGCTCCCCCGGAATCATCGATTATGTGGATTTGATCGAACAGGGACAGGGTCTCGGCAAACGGCAGGATGGCGGGAGTGGTTACCAGGTGTATCGAGCGTCCGGAAAATCTTTTCCTGATACCGAGCAGGGCGGGCAGCGCCAGGATAAGACTCCCTCCTCCCAGGAGTTTCATAATAACGATATCCCCTTTGGGCAAAGGGGAATGGTCTATTCCCAACAGTTTGCCGGCCGCGAGGAAAACCGGTTTCAGAATCGCTATCAGAAAACCGCCCAGATAATAATCGATTAATTCTTTTTGCTTGAGTCGCATTTTCAAGAGAAGAAAAACTTTTTTATGTTTCTGCTTCCCACCGAGATCATTTCACCGAAAGGCAGGTTTTCGCTTTTCATAAAACACCAGGCATATCCGGCCAGAAAAGCCAGCTCAAATAATTTATTCGGTTTAAATCTTATCAGCCGCTTTATTAACGGCAGAAGAGCAGGAAACTTCACCCCGAAGAAAAACAGCTTCTGAAGGTTTACGAACCGGTCTTTATCCTCCGATTTTACCATGCTGCCTTTAAAGAAAGAGGCGGGAGCGCCTTTATCATCCGGCCGCTCAAGCAACCGGTTCTTTTCCGCATACCCGGCCAGTTCGGTTCCCGGATAAGGGAAAAAAAGAGAGCACCAGGGATAATCGGTCCGGATTTCCGAGTTCAGGGAAACGGTTCTGAGCGCCTCGTCAAGGGTTTCTCCGGGCAGTCCCATCATATTGTAAGTCCTGAATTTTATCTTATATTTATGCAGTATACGAGCGGTTTCTATTATCTGACTGTCAGAGACGCTCTTCTTGAGCAGCTTTCGGCGCAGCTTCTCCGAACCGCATTCAACCCCGAAATAAGCGCTATGGCAACCCGCCTCGCTCAAATTCCGGATGATTTCCTCCTCAGCCAGATCCGCTCTTATTAAACAGAGAAAGGGGAGATCTATCCGCCGCTTATATTTTTCGGTAAACTCCGATACCCATTTTTTTTTCAGTATCAGGGTGTCATCCTGCATGTAAACGGTTTTCAACCGGTGATTACTCCTGACCTCTTCGATTTCCTGCAACAGGTTGTCAACGCTCCGATATCTCACCAGCTTCCCTTTGCCTTTATACAGCTTCATCAGGACGTGATTGAAGCAGAAGGTACAGTCAAAAGGACAGCCCCTTCCGCCGATAAAGGCTTTTTGGGACTTTTTGAGATAGGGGTATTTGGAAATATATAATTCCCGGTCAGGAAAAGGCAACTCATCAAGGTTTTCTATTAAATCCCTCTGCTCGTTTTCGATGATTTTTCCCTCTACCTTGAACCAGCAGCTGAGTGTCCCGGTATAATTGGCGTTCGCGTCGATTTTATCGGCAATTTCAAGCAGGGCGTATTCCCCTTCTCCCCGACAGACGATGTCCACCGCCCGGTCATTGATAATTTCCGGAAAAAAAGTGGGATGGGGCCCGCCGAAGATGGTTTTTACCGTCAGCCGTTCCTTCATCTGCCCGGCGAACTGCAGCGACTGGGCATGTATCCCGGTAGTGCAGGGAAAACCCACCAGATCAGGGCCGAAATCGATGAGCTCATCAATTACCTT
>JBHHXV010000105.1:0-7624 GCA_046757225.1 bacterium | reverse complement strand
GGATTATGCCCCCTTTATCGAAAATTTCAATAAGAGGATCTCGGAAAGGTTGGGAGAAGTAACCGGTTTTCCCTTGTGGCAGAAGTATAAGGCGGTTTCCGGAAATCAAAAGAGTTCCATGCTGACCGTTGAAGTGGTGAAGGTCGAGGAAAGGGAAATTCCCGGCACTCTCTTTGAAGTACCCGACGCCTATCATTTGAAAAGCTCTCAGAAGAATAAAGATGGCCTTGAGATGGAAATCGATGATACCGAGGAAGTGGAAGAGTGGTAGCTGACCGGGAAACGGCTGTCGGGCGGGTAGCTTTCTTGAAAAAAGAGCTGAACCGCCATAATGACCTTTATTATAAGGCGGCCGCTCCGGAAATCACCGACCGGGAGTATGATTTCTTAATGGAGGAGTTGCTTTCCCTGGAGAGCGCTTATCCTGACCTCTTGACCCCGGATTCTCCTTCCCGGAAAGTCGGCAGTGACGCCTCCGCTCTCGCTGCGGTTACTCACGCCGCTCCCATGTTGAGTTTGACTAATACCTATTCAGCGGATGAATTACGGGAGTTCGACAAAAGGGTCAGGAAACCGCTGGGGGGTCAAGAGATCGATTATGTGGTGGAACTGAAGATTGACGGGGTAGCCGTTTCCCTGACCTATGAAGACGGAGCGCTTAAACAGGCGGCTACCAGGGGGGATGGCATTACCGGCGACAATGTCACCGGCAACATCAAAACCATTAAAGGTATTCCTCTCCGGCTTTCGGAAAAGCTGGCAGGAACCGCGGAATTCAGAGGAGAGGTTTTCATCAGACGAACCGACTTTGAGGAAATGAACAGACAGCGGGCGGACCGAGGCGAAAATTTATTCGCCAACCCCCGGAACGCGGCCGCCGGTTCATTAAAATTGCTGGACCGGGCGGCGGCGGCCAACCGGCCCTTAGACGCTTTTATTTATTCCTGCGAATCCGGGGTTCAAGAAGCCGGTCACTTCGATTCCCTGTTACGCATGGAAAGATTAGGGTTTCCGGTAAACCCTCATCGAAGATTGTTAAAGGGAATAGAAGCGGTCATAACCTATTGTTCCTCCTGGCGGGAACACCGCCGGGAACTCGATTACGATATCGACGGCCTGGTAATCAAGGTGAATAAGCTCTCCTGGAGAATCAAGCTGGGAGCCACCGCCAAATCCCCCCGCTGGGCGATCGCCTGCAAATTTCCCGCCCAACAGGCTGTCACCGGGCTTTTAGATATAAAGCTGCAGGTGGGGAGAACCGGGGTCGTCACTCCGGTGGCCGTCCTGGAGCCGGTGGAACTTGCCGGTTCGGTAATCGGTAGGGCCACCCTCCATAATGAAGATGAAATCAGGCGCAAACAGATCATGATCGGGGACAAGGTCCTGCTGGAAAAAGGGGGCGATGTTATCCCCAAGGTGGTGAAAGCGATAGAATCGTCCCGGGACGGAAGAGCGCGGGAGTTTCACATGCCGCTTTTATGCCCGGCCTGTCAAACACCCCTGAGCAGAGAAGAGGGCGCAGTGGCTTATTATTGCCCCAATTCGCCGGGCTGCCCGCCCCAGCGGGAGCACAGCATTCTTCATTTCGTTTCCAAGAAGGCCCTCAATATCGACGGGCTGGGACCGGCGGTAGTCAGGCAGCTGCTGGAAAAGCGGCTGATCGCCGATTACGCTGATCTTTATTTTTTAACGGAAGAGCAGTTGTCCGGCCTGGAAGGGCTGGGGGACAAGTCCGCCGGTAATCTGATCTCCGGCCTGAAAGCCGGCAGAACCCGAACCCTGGCCGCTTTTGTTTACGGCCTGGGCATAAGGCATGTGGGGATAGTGGCGGCTGAGAGCTTGAGCGGGTATTTCCGCTCCCTGGAAAAGCTTGAACAGGCTTCCCGGGAAGAACTGGAAGAAATAGAAGAGATCGGGCCGGTTATGGCGCAAAGCATCTATTCTTTCTTTCGGCTGCCGGTGAATGTCCGGATACTGGATAAATTAGCCCGGGCCGGAGTCGTGCCGGAAGAGAGCGGAGAAAGGGAACTGCCGCTTTCCGGCCTGACCTTTCTCTTTACCGGAACCTTGAAAAGCGGCGGCCGCAGCCAGGCGGAGGAAAGGGTCAAATCCCTGGGAGCGGCGGTAGCCGGCTCTCTCAGCAAAAGGGTGGACTACCTGGTATACGGAGACAAACCCGGCTCAAAACTGCATAAGGCCCAAGCCCTGGGAGGCATCAAGATCTTGTCCGAGGGCCAGTTTGAAGAGCTTCTAGAAGGTCATGAATCCTTCTTGTGGCATAAGAAACAGGGGATAAACCGCGGCACCGAGTTCCGGTAGGTCAGGTAGTTTTCCCCGAATTCATGCTCCAGCTTTTTTTCTTCCAGCAGGCTGCCGATATAGAAATAGACGCTCACCGCCGCCGAAAGCATAAAAAGATTGCGGCTCATGTAAGAGCGGCTCCACAGAAAGATGGCCACCCCCAGATACATCGGGTGCCTGCAGAACCGGTAGATTCCGTGAGACATCAGTTCGGGTTTATAGGTTTTGGCGTTGAGGTAGTCCGTTATCTGGCTGATTCCCAGAAAATAGCCGGGATTGGTCTCTTTCAGAGCGATAACCGCCAGCAGAATTCCCAGCCACCGGAAAAAACTCAGCAGCAGGTCAAGCTGTTTCAGGTTCCACCAGGGCGTATTGGGAAGAATGTAAATATAAATCCCCAGCAGAGCCACTAAAACGAGGGAAAAAACATTGTATACCATCCGGTAGTATACTTTCAGGAACTTCCGGGACCAGAGGCCGCGCACCTTATCCTTGCACCATTCGCTGGCTGCAAGACTGTGGAAAAAAGCGAAAACGGCTGTGGCTGCGACTATTTTGAGGGGAACCATTTCTTTGACCTTATTTTACCGTGAAAACACACAATGTGGAAACCCCGCTTTTCGTGGGTGTGACAACCTGTTTTCATCATTAGGGGGTGACGTGAGGCCCGTCATGAAAGTTTAATGTACAGGAGTTTCAAAGTTTATCTTCTTATTGTCCAATAACCAGCCTGCGCTTGCGAACGAAGTGAGCCAGCAGGCGTAAATTGCCGGAGTGCTTATGTCAGGTTCTGCCTGAACATGCTATGTTCTGATACCTGATTTTATCATGTTTTCCGAGGTCTGACATGAAGAATTTACCACCTAACTTGTTGACATTAAAGCCAACAACTGAACTTACAAAGATTTAGTCGATATGGAGTGTGTGTGGTTTTTTCTGCCCAATATGTTGTGTTTTTTTACTTGACTGATGGCCGGCTAAATGGTTATCTTAATAATACAGTTGAAAAAAGGAACCCGCCAACGTTTAGAGGGAGAAAACAAATGCCTGTACCGGACGCACCCCAGAGCGCTGATTTTATCGATAAGACGGTCTTTGCCGCCACTATAAACGAAGATGTCCGGAAAATAGAAAAGCTTTCTTTAACGGAAAACGCTTTAAAGGTTTTACGGGCGCGCTATCTGAAAAAGGACGAATCAGGGGCGGCGGTGGAGACCCCGGAGGAGATGTTCGCCCGGGTGGCCGGAATCATTGCCTCTGCCGAGCTTAAAACCGGCGGTGAAAAGGGTGAGGAGACCGCCCGGAAAATGGAGGTGCTGTTTTATAACCTGATGGCCTCCGGCGTATTTATGCCGAACTCCCCCACCTTGATGAACGCGGGCCGGGAGATGGGGTTATTGAGCGCCTGCTTTGTTCTGCCGGTGGAGGACAGCATTGACGGAATCTTCCGGTCGGTCCACGATGCGGCCATGATTCAAAAAGCCGGGGGGGGAACCGGTTTTAATTTTTCCCGGCTGCGCCCCCAGGGAGATCTGGTTAAGAGCAGCGGGGGAACCACCAGCGGCCCCCTTTCCTTTATCAAGGTTTTTTCCGAGGCTACCGGCGCGATCCAGCAAGGGGCTTTCCGCCGGGGAGCCAACATGGGAATCATGAACGTGGACCACCCGGATGTCATCGATTTCATCAAATTAAAGGAAGACCGGAGCCAGTTGACCAATTTTAATCTTTCCGTGGGGATTACCGCTGATTTTATCCGGACATATAACGACAATCCCGATCAAACCCATACGGTAAAAAATCCCCGAACCGGTGAAAGCTATCCCTTGAAAAAATCGGAAGGGGAGTTCTGGAAGGTGGGGGAGATTTTCGATCTGATAACGGAGAAAGCCTGGTTTTCCGGGGAACCGGGAATCATCTTTGTCGACCGCCTGGACGAGAACAACCCGACCCCCCACGTCGGCAGGATCGAATCTACCAACCCGTGCGGGGAACAGCCGCTGCTTCCTTATGAGGCCTGCAACCTGGGCAGCATCAACCTGGCGGAATTTATCGTTACCCAGGAGGACGCCCCCCGGATAGATTTCAATCGGCTGAGAGAGGTTATCTGGCTGGCGGTCCGGTTCCTGGATGATGTGGTGGAAGTAAACAATTACCCACTGGAGGAGATTCGTGAGATCTGCCGGAACAACCGGAAGATCGGTCTGGGAGTGATGGGTTTCAGCGATACCCTCTACAAGATGCGGGTTCCTTACGGTTCAGAGGAATCGTTTGTTCTGGCGGACAGCATCATGCAGTTCCTCAATGACGAGTCTCATAACGCCTCGGAAGCGCTGGCTGCGGAAAAGGGCCGGTTTCCCAACTGGAAGGGATCTTCCTGGGACACGAAAGATGACCGGCCGATGAGAAACGCCGCCACCACCACGGTAGCCCCCACCGGCACCATCAGCATAATCGCCAACTGCTCCGGGGGGATAGAGCCGCTTTTTTCCCTGGTTTTTCATCGCCAGGTCTTAAACGGTCAGCGGATGCTGGAAGTAAACGAAACATTTCAGCAGGCCCTGACCAGGGAAGGGATAGAGCTGACCCCGGAGATGAGGGAGAAAATCAGCCGGGAAGGATCGATCCAGTCCCTGGAAATTCCCCGGCATTTGAAAGAGATCTTTGTCTGCGCTCACGACATCACCCCGGAGGCTCATATCAGGATGCAGATCGCCTTTCAGAAAAACTGTGACAGCAGTATTTCCAAAACCATCAATTTCCCTCACGACGCCTCCAGGGAAGAAGTGGCGGAAATTTACCGGATGGCCTTCGAGTCGAATATCAAAGGGGTGACCGTTTACCGGGACGGCTGCCGGGATATGCAGCCGATGAGCCTGGCCAACCGGAAAAAGGAATCGGAGCCGGTCAAGTCACAGGAATTTGTGCCGATCAAGCCGGTGAAGGTCGCGGAGATCGCCCCGGCCTTCCGGATCAGGCAGGATACCCCCTTCGGAAATATGCACATCAAAATCACCATCGAGCCGGGAACCGAGATCGAAAGGGAGGTGTTCGCCCAGCTGGGACGCGGGGGAGACGTGGCCACCAGCGATCTGGAAGCGATCTGCCGCATGATTTCTCTGTTCCTGCGCAGCAACGGCTCCATTCCTCAAGTCATCAAGCAGCTCTCCGGTATCGGCTCCTCTCTTTCCATTCCTACTAAAGACGGCCGGGTTATGTCTCTGGCCGACGGGCTGGCTATCGCTTTAAAGAAGTATTGGCAGGCGAAAAACAGTGTCGGCTTGACCAACCTGCTGCTGGGTAATTACGATTCCAGCGATATCGCCAGGGTGGCGAAAGCGGACAAAGGAGAGACAATCGGCGACCTGATCAATCACTTCAAGCTTCACTGCCCGGAATGCTCGGAATCCCTGTTCTTCTCCGAGGGGTGCGTCAGCTGCCCGGCCTGCGGGTATTCAAAATGTTAAGAACTGGTGTTTGGTCAGCAAACTGTTTCCGATTATTTCAATTAAGGTCTTTTTCGGTGGTTTGGGCGGTTTGCCTGAACCGGTTATTTCCACCGGGGTGCTTTCAAAGATAACTTCTTGTTTTCCCAGCAGCAGCCCATAGTATAAATTGAGCCCGGCCGGGAAATAATCTTTAAAGATACTGTTCGAGGTAATCATTATCAGTCGGTGGTTGCGGTAGATATAAACCGGCGCTTCCTTGAAATAAAACGGTTTGTTAATATTCAGCAGCACCTCGCCTTGTTTATTGGCTTTTTTAAAACTCAGCCTGAATTCCTTTAATGCGCTGGTAAAGGAGAGTTTAATTTTCCTGAGCTTATTTCCCTCTTCGGGGAGGATGGCGTCCGGGTATCTCCTGTCCGGTAAACCAGGGTCATTTTCATAAGAAATTATTTTCCCGGCCTGGCTGAAAAAATCATGCCGGTTCTTTTCTCTGGATAAAAGGATTTTATGACCGGTCCGGTCGCAAAGATACTCCTCATAAAATCCTTTATCCTCATAAACCAGGTCATCTTTCATAAGCCCGTTCAATTTGACGTCCAGATCGTATTTCAATTCACTTCCCCTTATTCTAACCGGCTCCGGCCTGACGATTATCCTCCTGTAGGGACCGATCTTTACCAGCAGGTACGGGGTGTTTTGTTTGGTGATTTGTGATAATGACCCCTTGAAATCAAGGGAATACTCCTGGTTTTCCTTGGTCGTCAGCCTTCTGGTCAGCGAATAACCGGGAGGCTTAACACTGATAAGCACAGTTTCTCCGTTTATTGCCGGCAGCAGCCGGTTTTTCCGGAAACCGCAAAACAGACGGTAACTGCCGGATTCGATTTTTTCATCAATCGGGTATTCCCAGTTTCGGGGATCTTCTTTGCTCCTTATCAGCTTGGTCAATATTTCTTTCCTGTTAAAATCATTTTTCAGTTTGACCCATAATAAGTAGCCAAGGGTATCGTTTTTTTTCAGAGCCTGGATTTTCAAAATGCTGTTCTCGACAAAACCGACCCTGGGCGGGTCGATTAATTTAAACCGGCAATCAAGCTGCCCGGCCCCGGTTTGCGGTTTTCGCAGAGAGATAAAAATAATACCGATAATCGCCGCCAGGCCGGCGACCGCCACCGCTGCCATCCTTATTCTACTGGGTTGACCCTTTAGGGAAGAGCGTCCGGGCAAGGCCGGTTCTTCCGGCGCGGGAACGGTTTCCTCTTGCTCTGCTGGCGGCTCCTCAGGCTTTTTTTCCACCTTCTCGACCGCTTCATCCGGGACAGGAACACTCTCTTTCTCTTCTGTAACGCTTTCTTCCGCCTGTTCAACCGGTTCACTGCCGGCCGGCTCCTCGGCCTCTTCCATCTCCTCCGCCCGGTCCACCAGTCTCACCGAGGAATTGATAACCCGGGAGAGGTCTATTTTCTCCAGGTCGGCCTGGGTAAGCAGGGCTCCTTCCAGGTTGCTCCCCAATAACAGGGCGTCCTGAAAATCAGCGCCGGTCAGGTTAGCCCGCCTGAGATTGCAGCCGTGGAGGTTGGCTTCCCGTAAACCCGCTCTTCTCAAATCGGCCTTAATAAGCTTCGCCATATGAAGATTGGCTTTGGACAGATCGGCTCCGGACAGGTCGGCCTGGGAAAGGTCAGCCATGTGCAGGTTCACTCCTTGAAGGTTCGAGTGGGAAAAGTCCGAACCCCTTAAATCGTTTTCATGAAACACTGCTTCACTCAGGTTTGCCCAGCTTAAATTCGCTCTATACAGGGTAATCTTCCGGAAATTAATTCCGGACAAATCAAGCCCGGAAAGGTCTTCACCGTCCAGGTTCTGCCCGTTATCGA
>JBHHXV010000104.1:0-7643 GCA_046757225.1 bacterium | reverse complement strand
TAAAGGGAGCCACCGACAGCCCCCAGAAAAACAAAGCCCCCACCAGCAGAAAAACCACCAGCTTGTTCTCCAGGCAGAACCGGATGATCTTGTCGGTCATGCTCATATCTTACCTCTGATTCCCCGGCTCTGCCTGGGAACCCGGAACCCCTGATTATTTATCGGTTTTTTTGATTTTGGAGACAGTAAGGAGATTTGATTTATAGGCGTACATCAACTTGTTTTTCTCTTTATGGGTGTTGATGGCCATGAAAACAAGCCGGTCAATCAGCTGGGCGGGCTTGACCCCGCTTTTCTCCCATAAATTCATGGAGAGGGAACCGGGAATGGTATTGATTTCGTTTATATAAACCTGGTCGGTTTCCTTGTTCATCAACAAATCCACACGGGCGGTTCCCCTGGCGTCGATGGCTGAAAAGGCTGCCTGCGCCATGCTCTGAATCAATTTTTCGGTCCGGTGGGGCAGATCCGCCGGGATTTGAGAGGTCGGTTTTCGGTTACGTCCTCCCTTATTTCCCGATAAATACTTGTCATTAAAACTCAAAACCTCTTTCCGGGCGGTCGGCTGCTCACAGAGAGAGGATTGCAGCTCGGCGCTCACGCCCAGCACCGCGCAGTTGATCTCCACCAGGTTCTCCACCGCCGATTCCACCATGATCCTGCGGTCGTACCGGGAGGCGATATCCACCGCATACATCAATTTATCCCGGTTGTCCACCAGGCTGATGCCGATACTGGAGCCGAGGTTTGCCGGTTTGACTATCACCGGATACCCCAGACTCTCTTCTATCCTGGCGATTTTGTTCTCAGGCCTGTTTCTCCACTTTTTGGAATAAAACCATAAATGATCGACCACAGGCAGGTCGCAGTCGGAAAAAATCGATTTCATGGCGATCTTGTCCATGCCGATAGCTGAGGCCTGCACCCCGCTCCCGACATAAGGGATATCCGCCAGCTCCAGCAGACCCTGAAGGGTGCCGTCCTCCCCGTTGGTGCCGTGCACCAGAGGAATGGCCACATCTATTTCGGGCATGATATTTTTACGCTGGAAAAGCTTCGGCCCTTCAGGGTAGGGCATTAACGCCTTAAAAGAAGGGAGGGGAGAAAGAAAGGCCTGTTTCTCATCCCTGAATTTGTTTCTCTTGAAGGTTTCGATATGGGCCAGTTTTTCTCCGGAAAACCATTCGCCTCCTTTGGTTATATAAATGGGCGCAATATTATACCGGCGCTTGTCTACCGCTTCAATTACCTGGCAGGCGGTAATAATGGAAACGTCGTGCTCCACCGATTTTCCGCCGAAAATGATTCCCAGAGTGATTTTGCTCATAAAAACCTTATCTCAATAATAGTTCGCTGATAATCCGGGAAACCTCGGAGAAACCTCGGATACCGGTTTTTTCCCTGGAGAAATTCCGGCTGTGCATTAATAAGGGAACCTTTTCCCTGGTATGGTCCGAGCCTTTGAAAGTGGGGTCGCAGCCATGATCCCCGGTAATCATGAGCAGGTGGCTGTCTTTCATGGCTCCCATGATATCCGGCAGCCGCCGGTCAAACTGTTTCAGAGCGCCGGCGTAGCCTTGGGGGTCACGGCGGTGTCCGTATAACATATCAAATTCCACCAGATTGGTAAAGATCAGTCCGGCGCTTTCTTCTTCAATCAAAGAGATAGTCCGGTCAATGCCCTCCAGATTGGAATCCGTATGAACCGAACGGCTTATCCCCCGGCCCCCGAAGATATCGGAGATCTTTCCCACGCCAGTAACCGTGATCCCGGCGGAACACAGCCGGTCAAGCAGTGTGGGCCGGGGCGGAGCGACCGAGAAATCCCGGCGGGCCGGAGTCCGGTAAAAATCACCCGCTTTTCCCTTAAAGGGCCGGGCGATCACCCGGCTGACATTATGAGGCGCCTGCAACAAATCCCTGGCGTTCTCACAGATCTCATAGAGGCGTTCCAAAGGAAACAGATCTTCATGGGTGGCCACCTGAAAGACCGAGTCAGCCGAGGTATAGACGATAGGCGCCCCCGTTCTCAGATGCTCTTCCCCCAACCGGTTTATAATCTCTATGCCCGAGGCTGGATAATTTCCCAGGGTTCTGCTGCCGATCCTTTTTTCAAACTCGGCAACCAGGGAAGGAGGAAATCCTTCCGGATAGGTGGGAAAAGGCTGCTCCAGAATCAAGTCGGCCAGTTCCCAGTGGCCCGAGGTCGTATCCTTGCCCGGTGAGCGTGGGTCCAGGGTCATAAAAGACCCGGCCGGTTCGCTTGGCCGCCCGATACCGGCAAAATCACCCAGATACCCCAAACCCAGCCGTTCCATATGAGGCAGTTCCAGACCTCCCAGCCAGCCGGCAAGGTTTCCCAGGGTGTTGGCGCCTGAATCTCCGTAGGCCTCGGCGTCAGCCGCTTCCCCGACCCCCAGGCTGTCCAGGACGATCAGAATTATTTTGGAGATCATTTTCCCGGTCATGGAGCAGCTGTATTTACTTGACAATGAAGCGGATAATCCCCTAAAATCAACCGACTTTCTAAGTAAAATAACTATATCATATTGTTTCATGGATTTTCAAATGGCTGATTTTTCCCACATAGATTCCCAGGGAGAGCTGAGGATGGTGGATATCTCTTCCAAAACCGCTACTGCAAGGGAAGCGGTGGCAGTCGGAAAAATCCGGTTGGCCGCTGAAACGCTCAGGCTGGTCAGGTCTGACGGGATGAAAAAAGGATCTGTTCTGGCAGCGGCCCGGCTGGCCGGAATAATGGCCGCCAAAAGAACGGCTCACCTTATTCCCCTGTGTCATCAGATACCTCTCAGTAACGTGAGGGTGGAATTTGATCCGGGTGATGACTTTATCAAAATAGAGGCCGCTGCCAAATGCGTGGGAGGCACCGGGGTGGAGATGGAAGCTTTAACGGCGGTGGCGGTGGCCGGCCTTACCATCTATGATATGTGTAAAGGGGTGGACAAGCGGATGGTTATCGGCGAAATCAGACTGATAAGCAAAACCGGCGGGAAATCCGATTTTTCCGATACATGAAAATCTGCCTGGTCAGCAGCTTCCAGAAGATCAGCGGAGCGGGCCGGCAGGCTTTTTTGTTAGCCGGATCATTAAGAAGGGCAGGGCATGAACTCTTCCTGGTTTCTCCGGAAGAAGAAAGCGAAATACCACTTCCCTGTCAGGAGCATTCCCTTGCCTCTCAGTCCCTGATAAAGTATGAAAAAGTAGCGCCTGTATCCCTGAAGGATTTCTTATATAATAAGCGGGGCTTCTATGATCTGGTTCATTTTTTCGGCGGCCGGGTGGATCCTTTGCTGATCGAGATGCTGGGGAGGCTCGATAAACCGGTGATTATCCGGCCTACCGGTTTCAGGTTGGATCTGCCGGAAGGTCGGTTGAAAGCGGACGCCTATATAGGAATTTCCGAGCTGCTCTATCAAAACCTGCGGGGGATGAAATCAGGTAAGACGGTGGTGAAGATCGTCAATGCCGTGGATGCGAGCCGTTACGCTCCCCTGACCGATAAAGAAGAGCGGGAGCGGCTTAAAAAAAGCCTTGGTTTCTCCGGTGGGGACAGGATTGTGTTGTTTGTCGGAGGCTTTCACCGGGAAAAGGGGGCCGCTCTCATGATCTCCGGCTGGCCGATGGTGCGCTCGGCTTTTCCCGAGGCGGTGCTGGTGATCGCCGGGCCTCTCTGCACGATCTGCCGGAAAAAATGCGAATCAGCTGAAGCGGGGGATGAACCCTTCACTGACCGGTTCAACAGGTTGGCCGGTTTACTGACCGGCAAGTTTTCTTCTTTACTGGAAAAGGAAGAGGGCATAAGATTTTTAGGGAGTGTGCCTGATCCGCTCCCTTACCTTTAGGCGGCCGAGCTTTTCTGGTTTCCCAGCCGCCAGGAGGGGATGCCCAATGCTTTACTTGAGGCGATGTCCTGTGGTCTGGCCTGCGTTACGTCAGACATTCCGGAGATCACCGGGGACCTGATCGTTGACCGTTCCCTGGGGGTGGCGGTCAAGGGGCGGCATCCGGAAAAATATGCCCGGGCGATTATCAAGCTGCTTTCCGATGAAAAGCGGAATCTGGGAAAAAACGCCCGCCAGCGTGTCCTCAGGAATTTTTCTCTGAAAAACAACCTGGAGGCTCATATGAAGTTGTACCGGCAGCTGCTGGCGAATAGATAAGGAATAAATATTGCCCTACGAACTTTTTGTCGCGATCCGCTATTTGAAGGCCAAGCGGAAACAGACCTTTATTTCCATTATCACGGTGATTTCCACCGGCGGGGTGGCCCTGGGAGTGATGGCTTTAATCATCGTGCTGGCGGTAATGACCGGGTTTGAGAGCGACCTGCGGGACAAGATTCTGGGCACCAATTCCCATATTGTGGTGTTAAGGCACGGTTCCGGCGGAATCAAGGAATATTCCCGGTTGTCGGAAAAAATCGGAAAGGTCGATTCCGGCATCGTTGCGGTTACCCCCTTTATCTATACCCAGGTGATGTTGTCCACCAAATCCGGCTCTTCCGGCGTGGTTTTGAGAGGGATTGACCCCTCAGATATAGGTGCTATCGACCTCCGGGCGAATATGGTTGAGGGAAAGGTGGCCGGTCTTAATTCCCCGGACGGTCCCGGAGGAATCATCCTGGGAAAGGAGCTGTCCCGGAACCTGGGAGCTGTCGCCGGCGACGAGGTCACCGTTATTTCTCCCCAGGAGGTGATGACCCCGATGGGAATGCAGCCGAGATTGCTGAAACTCAAGGTCGCGGGGGTTTTCAGCGCCGGGATGCACGAATACGATTCCGGTCTGGCTTATATTTCCCTGAAGGATGCTCAGAATTTCCTGAAAATGAAAGGAGCGGTTACCGGCATAGAGGTGAAGGTCTCGGATATTTTCCGGGCCAAGGAGCTCGCCCGCGCCATTCAGGAAAAACTGAAATTTCCCTTCTGGACCAGGGACTGGATGGCCATGAACCGCAACCTCTTTTCCGCCCTGGAGCTGGAAAAACTGGCCATGTGGATTATCCTGGGCCTGGTGGTGCTGGTGGCGGCTTTCAATATCGTCAGCACCCTGGTGATGATGACCATGGAAAAGAACCGGGATATCGCCATCCTGAAATCGATGGGCGCCACCCGTAAAAGCATCATGGCGGTCTTCATGGCCGAGGGTTTGATCATCGGGCTTATGGGAACCGTTATCGGTTTTGCCCTGGGGGTAAACATCTCTTTAATCTTCGATCATTATCATCTGATAAAACTTTCGGGAGATGTTTATTATATCAGTTACCTGCCCTTTAAAATGCGGGGCCTGGACCTGTTCCTGGTGGGAACCGTTTCCGTGCCGATCAGTTTTCTGGCGACCATTTATCTCTCCTGGCAGGCCTCCCGCCTGGACCCGGCTGAGGCGCTTCGTTATGAGTAGCAAGCAAGCCGTTATTTCGGTTTCCGGTCTGGGCAAGACCTATCGCTCCCCCGCCGGAGAGGTGGAGGTGCTGCGGGGGATCGACCTGGAGGTGGAAAAAGGGGAGATGCTGGCGGTGGTGGGGGCTTCCGGGGTGGGCAAGAGCACCCTGCTGCATGTTCTGGGGGCCCTGGATCATCCCACCTCGGGCACGGTTTCCTATTTCGGGAAGGATATCTTTAAAAAAAGCGAACCGGATTTAGCTGCTTTCCGGAATAAAAATATCGGGTTCGTCTTTCAATTTCACCATCTGCTGCCGGAGTTTTCCGCCCTGGAAAACGTGATGATGCCCCGGTTGATGGCTAAGGTTTCTCCAAAGGAGGCGGAAAAACAGGCCGGAGAAATTCTGGATCAGGTGGGGCTTTCTCCCAGAACCTCCCATAAACCGGGAGAACTCTCAGGGGGAGAGCAGCAGCGCACCGCCCTGGCCCGGGCCCTGGTGAACCGTCCCCAGGTAGTGCTGGCCGACGAGCCGACCGGAAATCTCGATCAGGAAACCAGCGGCCGGATTTTTGATTTAATGTCCGGGTTAAACAGAGAACTGGGAATCACCTTCATCCTGGTTACCCACAATGAAGGGTTGGCCGGCAGCTGCCACCGCACTCTGAGACTGGTCGGAAACCGTTTATCGCCGCTCTAACCGGCATCATAGGGCTTTTTTAATCCCCTTGACCGCCTGCCGGATGCGATTCCGGTTTTCCACCAGGGCGAACCGGACATACTCGTCTCCATACGCTCCAAAACCGATTCCCGGAGAAACCGCCACCTTGGCTTCCTTGATCAGGTGCTCGGAAAACTTGAGGGATCCCATTTCTCGGAACCCTTCCGGGATCCTGGCCCAGACAAACATGGTTGCCTTGGGAGCGTCCAGCTGCCAGCCGGTTTTGTTCAACCCCTCGCATAAAACATCCCTCCGTTTCTGATAGATGGCCACGGCTTCATCCACGCAGTCAGAGGGGCCGTTCAGGGCGATGATGGAGGCTATCTGAATCGGCTGGAACATCCCGTAATCCAGGTAACTCTTGATCCTGGTAAGGGCAGCCACCATCCGCCGGTTGCCCAGGCAGAACCCCACCCTCCAGCCGGGCATATTGTAACTTTTGGACAGGGAGAGAAATTCCACGGCCACCTCCCTGGCTCCCTCCACTTCTAAAATGCTGGGGGCTTTATACCCGTCAAAAACCAGGTCAGCGTAAGCCAGATCGTGAATAACCAGCAGCTTGTGTTCATGAGCCAACGCTACGATCCGTTTAAAGAATTCCCGGTCTACCACGGTAGTCGTGGGATTATGGGGAAAACTTAAAATAAGCAGCTTGGGCCTGGGCCAGCAGGTTTTCAGGGAGTGCCGCAAATCTTCGATAAAATCCCGTTCCGGGAGCATCGGAATAGTCGCTATATTTCCTCCGGCCAGGATTATCGAATAGGTGTGAATCGGATAGGTGGGATTCGGGCAGAGGGCCAAGTCGCCCGGCTCCACCACCGCCCAGGCCAGATGGGAAAGCCCTTCCTTGGCTCCCATGGTGGCCACCGCTTCGGTCTCGGGGTCCAGCTCCACATCGTAGCGGCGTTTATACCAGTCGCACACGGCCAGGCGCAGCTTGTATATCCCCCGGGAAACCGAATAGCGGTGATTCCGGGGGTTCCGGGCCGCCTCGATCAACTTGTCCACAATATGATCGGGGGTGGCCAGATCCGGGTTTCCCATCCCCAGATCGATGATATCCTCCCCCTGCCGCCGTTTTTCGAACTTCAGGCTGTTGACGATATTAAAGACATAAGGGGGCAGGCGCTTTATCCGATGAAATTCTTCCATATCCATATTTTAACAGGCCGCATGATAAGAGCTGCGGGCCAGCGGTTGGCAGTTGATTTTTTCAAAGCCAAGGTTCCGGGCGGTTTCCCTGAGAGAATCGAAGCGGCACGGTTCCCAATACTCAGTTACCGGCAGATTGTTCCTGGTTGGCTGGAGGTACTGCCCGATGGTCAAATGATCGCAATCGACCCTTCTTAAACTTTTGAGAACCTGGATTACCTCGTGCTCGGTTTCTCCCAGGCCTACCATGTCGCCGGCTTTGGTTTTCGGCCCGGAGTTCCGTTGTTTTACCTGTTTCAACAGATCCAGCGATTGTTGAAAATCGTCTTGAGGTCGCACCTGCGGGTAAAGCCGTGGAACGGTCTCCAGGTTA
>JBHHXV010000103.1:0-7663 GCA_046757225.1 bacterium | reverse complement strand
GGAGTTGTAAGTTGATTCTTTTTATAGCATGAATCAGTCAACTGCGTAACTCCTAAGGAAAAAGAATAAAATTCGTCTCATTATATTTTAAATGAAGCTGTTTTGCCAAGAGCAAATTCAAATTATCGCTCATCTTCTCCAGAGTTTCGAGTTTGGGGAACGAATCCCATATCTGCGGCCAGCCGCAGGTCTTTTTCCGGAGCACGTCCGGCGGTGGTAAGATAGTTTCCGATTAAAAAACCGTTGGCTCCCGCGTAAAAGATCCAGCTCTGGTAATCTCCAAGATTCTTTTCTCTTCCTCCGCTTACCTTGATGTCCTTTTCCGGCAGGACGAACCTGAACAGGGCCACCACCTTAAGGATTTCCTCCACGCTCAGCCTCCGGTTGTTTTCCATCGGCGTTCCTTTGATGGGGATCAGAAAATTAAGGGGAACCGAATCGACCCCCAGATCTCTTAAGGTAAAAGCCATCGACAGCCGGTCTTCCCAAGACTCCCCCAGTCCGAAGATCCCTCCGGAACAAACCGCAAACCCGGCTTTCCTGGCCGTTTTTATAGTTTTGATTTTATCCGCGAAACTGTGGGTGGAACAGATTTGCGGGAAAAAGTTTTCCGAGGTTTCTATGTTGTGATGATATCGGGTAAGCCCGGCCCGGCGTAACCGGTCGGCTTTCTCCGGATTAAGCTCTCCCAAGGAGGCGCAGCAGTCAATCCTTCCTTCACGGCTGATGGTTTCGATAATCCGGGAGAGGGTTTCCCAATCGGTTTCATTGCAGACCGATTTTCCGCTGGTAACCAGGCTGTAGCAGGCGGCCCGGTTTTCTATGGCCGACCGGGCTCCCGCCACCATGGCTTCCTCGTCCGCCAGGGGAAAATCAGCCGCCGATGTCTGATAATGCCCGGACTGGGCGCAGAAACGGCAGTCCTCGGAACAGCGGCCCGATTTGGCGTTGATGATGGAGCAGAAGGTTACCTTGTTCCCCCGGTACCGTTCCCGAATCCGGTTGGCGCCATATAATAAATCATGGAACGGGACTTCCAGCAGCAGTTCCGTTTCCTTGAAAGAAAGGCGCTCGTCAGCCAGTACCTTCCCGGTAAGTTCGGTCAGGGTTTTGTGCAACATAGGATGTTTTCAACTTGTCATCAGATCTGTCATGTGGTAATCTTTAACTGCTACAACCAGACGATCATAAAATAGAAAGAAATTCTTGTTCTCTGTAAGCAAAGCTTGCGGAGAACAGGAATAAAAGGGAATTTCTTTCTGTTTTATTCGTGGTTGTAGCAAACCCTGTTCTCCGCAAGATTATGACCGATATATACTACCAGATTGAAAAAATATGGGGTGTATCCAAAGAACTGGCCCCTTATGTCGGCATTATCGTCGCTATTGACCGCCTTGACACCATAGCATACCGCCTCCACGAACTCACCAGGCAAATGCGGATAGCCAATCAAATGAAAGCTCATCAGATAAACTCCGAGCGGGGTATCAATCCGCCCCCGAAGCGGGAACCCAGCGATACATAAAAGCAGGGGAACCGTAACCGGCCAAAACCCCCAGATCGAAATTCAGGAGATTTACGGTTTGCGGAAACCGGCTTCCCGCATAAATATCCCCTTTATACTCTGTATTTTGTTTGTATGTGATTATGCTGGCTTCGCTCAAACCGGCCATCCGCCTGGCCAGGGAAATGGCGTCCGGTAAATATCCGATTTGGTCTACCAGTTTATAGCGTTTGGCTTTCTCCGCGTCAAACACCCGGCCGTCGGCTATTTTGTCTAGTTCTTCGCTGGTTAAACCGGGGCGGTTTTCCCTGACGATCTTTTTAAACCGGTCATGGAGGTGGTCGATAATATCCTGAACCAGCCTGCGCTCCTCATCGGTGAACGGCTCAAAGGGAAAAGAGGCCGCTTTCATTTTTCCCCCGGTAACAACATCCTTATCCACACCGATCTTTTCCATCAACCCCTTGACATTGATCTTGACGAACAGGACGCCGATGGAACCCAGGACGGTGGTCGGATTGGCCACCAGCTTGTCCGCCGCCACCGCCACATAATAGCCTCCCGAAGCGGCGTAATCCAGCAGAGCGGCCACCACCGGAATCTTTTTCCGCTGCTTGAAGGTTTTTATTTCATGATAAATGATATCGCTGGCGGTTACGGTTCCTCCCTGGGAATTGACCCGTAACACCACCGCCTTTATGTCCGGGTCTCTTTCCGCTTTCCTCAGGACTTCCTTGATTTCCGAGACCATGCCCGGCTTTTTCCGGCTGCCCATGACTTCATGTCCCCGCAGGGTCTCGATATCCCCGGAGATATCCACGATCAGGATCTTACCGGTTCCGGTTCCCTCGATTTTCTGCTCCACCAGCGGCTGCCGGGAAGAGAACAGATTTATGGGAGCATTGACAAAGGCGCAGCCGCTGAACAGGTAACAAATTATTATTGAGCTGAATTTCAGAAAACTATTTGTTCTCATTTATGATCTCATTAAATATATTTTGTATCGCCTGCTTTCGCTTTAAAGCGATTTTCCGGCAGTCCTCATATTCCGGCGCCCGTTTTATCTCCTGACCCTGCCAGGAGCCGATTTTGAACCGGACCGGGCCGTGACTGGTTTCTCTCGTTTCCATCCGGCGCTCCAATACCTGGCGCTCCAATCGAGAGATCCGGATACCGAAGGTGCTGGTTTCCTTAAAAAGAATCTCTATGATTTTATCTTTATATAGGTCATTACACAAGACAGTCACTTTCACGGCCGGCCGGTTTTTCTTCATCTGGATAGGGGTAAAGAAAACGTCCTGGGCGCCCTGTTCAAACAACCGCTCCATGAGATACCCGTAAATCTCGGCGGACATATCATCAAGATTGGTTTCCAGCTGCCAGACCCCATGCTCGTATTCACACGCTCCGGCCATTTCTCCCAGGAGAATGCGTAAGGCGTTGGGCAGCCCCGGGTATTCCCGGCTGCCGAAGCCGTAGCCCACCCCTGTTACGGTCATTCCGGGTTGAGGAGAGCTTTGGCCGGCCAGAGTGGAGGCAAGAGCCGCCCCGGTCGGGGTGACCAGTTCCCCGTCGGTTCCATCAGAATAGGTAGTCATCCCTTGAAGCAGTTCCAGGGTGGCCGGCCCGGGTGTAGGAATCAATCCGTGTCCGGTCTTCGCTGTGCCGCGGCCGACCCTTAAATTCGAGCAGTAAACCCTTTCCACCCCCAGCAGATCGAAGGCAACGCAGGAGCCTACAATATCCACGATCGCGTCTACCGCTCCCACCTCATGAAAATGGATATTTTCTATGTCAGTGCCGTGAACCTTGGCTTCCGCTTCGGCCAGGTGCGTGAATATCCTGGCGGCCGATTTCTTGACGGACGGTTTCAGGTCAGAATTATCAATGAGAGGTAAAATATCCTTCAAATGCCTGGTGGGCGGGTCTCCTTCCAGGGTGACCTTGAACCTGATTCCGGCCAGACCGTTGCGGCGGCATCTTTGGGCGGAAAGGGCATACCCCTTCAGCTTGAGTTTGCCCAGTTCCCGTTCGATAGATTTTATGTTGGCGCCCAGATCGATCAGGGCGCCCAGGGTCATGTCCCCGCTGATTCCGGAAAAAGCGTCTAAATAAGCTATTCTCATGGCCGGCCCACTATATTGATTTTATGAGCCGTGTACCCGGCTCCGAACCCGTTGTCGATATTCACTACCGATACCCCGGTAGCGCAGCTGTTCAGCATTCCCAGCAGGGCGGCCACCCCCCCGAAAGAAGCCCCGTAACCGATACTGGTGGGCACCGCCACCACCGGGCAGCTCACCAGGCCGGCCGCCACGCTGGCCAGGGCCCCTTCCATACCGGCCACCACCACAATCACCCGGGCCTGGGCCAGGCTTTCCTGCTGGTCCAGCAGACGGTGGATTCCGGCTACGCCGACATCATAAATCGTTTTCACTTTACTTCCCAGCATTTCCACGGTAACCCTGGCTTCTTCGGCCACCGGCATATCGGAGGTTCCGGCTGAAAGAATCAAGACCTGGCCGTAAGGCTCGCTCTCTTTTTTCCGGCGAACCGTAATCGCTCTGGCCAACTCATGGTACCGGGCGGAAGGCTCCGCCTCCTTTACCTGCTCGTACACCGCCCGGTCTGCCCTGGTAGCCAGCACGCAGCTGCCGACCCTGGTCATCCGCTTGACGATTTCCGCTACCTGCCGCGGCTGCTTGCCCGGGCAGAAAATCACCTCCGGCACACCGGTTCTGAGTTGACGGGAATGATCGATCCGGGCGAAGTCCAGATTCTCATAAGGAAGGTTTCTCAAACTTTTCAGGGCCTCGTCAATCCCCGTCTGGCCGGTGCTGACTCTCTTTAATAATTCTTTTAAATGTTCTTCGTGCATGTTATTCCTTTCGTTAAGAGCTTTCTATTATACTATGCTCTTCCAATATAGCAATTGACCTGATTCGGTATTTTTGTTATCCTCAACTCCAGTTTTTTACCTTAATAATTTAATAAAGCAGGAGAAACTAATGCCCATCGCTCCCCACGGCGGAAAATTGATCAATCGGGTTGTTGAAGGTAAAGAAAGGGAGAAACTCATAGAGTTGGCCCCTTCTTTGAGGAAAATCAAACTTTCGGCCAGGGAAGTCTCGGATCTGGAAATGATCGGCGTGGGAGCGTTCAGTCCCCTGGAAGGCTTTATGTGCCATAAGGATTACCGCACCTGTCTGGATTTTAAAAGATTGGAGAACGGCCTTCCCTGGACTATTCCGGTGACCCTGACCGTTCCCGGAGAAGATGATTCCAGGTATAAAATCGGGAAGGAATACGCTTTGACCGACCAGTCGGACGGATTGCTGGCGATTCTCTCTCTGGAAGATAAATGGAAACTGGATAAAGAAGCGGAATGCGAACATGTGCTTACCACCATTGATATGGCGCATCCAGGGGTGGTGTATATAAAAGAGGTGATGAACGATGTCTGCCTGGGCGGCAGAATCAGTCTGCTTCACCGCGACCCGGACCCGCCTTTTGCCGATAACCGGCTGGATCCGGCCGAATGCAGGGTTCTCTTCAAAACCAAGGGGTGGAAGCGGATCGTGGCTTTTCAGACCCGCAACCCGATCCACCGTGCTCATGAATATATCCAGAAATGCGCCATGGAAACCGTGGACGGCCTTCTCCTCCATCCCCTGATGGGAGAGACCAAGAAAGACGATATCCCCGCTGATGTCAGAATGGCGTGTTACCGGAAATTGCTGGAGGGGTACTACCCTCCCGACCGGACCGTGTTGTCGGTTTATCCGGCGGCCATGAGGTACGCCGGCCCGCGGGAAGCGGTCTTTCACGCTATCGCCCGCAAAAATTACGGGTGCACTCATTTTATTGTAGGCCGGGACCATGCGGGTGTGGGCAAATTCTACGGAACTTATGCCGCTCATTATATTTTTAACGATTACGACCCGCAGGAGGTTGGTATCGTCCCCATGTTTTTCGATCACGCTTTCTTCTGCAAAAACTGCGGAGGAATGGGTACCAGTAAGACCTGCCCTCATGACTCCTCTAATCATGTCTTTTTAAGTGGCACCAAGGTCCGGGATATGCTCTCCAAAGGGGAAATGCCGCCGCTGGAGTTTACCAGGCCGGAAATAGCCGAAATCCTGGCGGAAAGCTACCAGAAAGCCAATCTGGGAATGGGCATCTAACTCCCTTCTTAATCAATGAACGATGAGATCGTTATCAAGGGGGCCCGGGAGCACAACCTTAAAAATATCGACCTGACGATTCCCCGGGACAAACTGGTGGTTATCACCGGTCTGAGCGGTTCCGGCAAATCGTCACTGGCCTTTGACACCATCTACGCCGAGGGTCAGCGCCGGTATGTGGAGTCCCTGTCAGCATACGCCCGTCAGTTTCTGGAACAGATGGACAAACCGGATGTCGATCTGATCGAGGGCTTGTCTCCGGCAATTGCCATTGAGCAGAAAACCACCTCCAAAAATCCCCGCTCCACTGTGGGAACGGTTACCGAAATCCATGATTATCTCCGGCTGTTGTTCGCCAGGGTAGGGCAGCCGTCCTGCCACAAATGCGGAAAACCGATTACCGCTCAGACGGTTTCCCAGATTGTCGATCAGGTGATGGCGTTGCCGGAAAAAACCAGGATTATGGTGTTGGCCCCGGTGGTCAGAGGCCGCAAGGGAGAATACAAATCATTACTGGCCGGGTTCGTCCGGGAGGGTTTTGTCCGGGTCAGGGTTAACGGGAAGCTTCACGAGCTTACCGAAGAAATCGAATTAAAAAAACATTATAAACATAATATCGATCTGGTGGTGGACCGGCTGGTCATTAAAAGGGGAATAGAAAAACGGCTGGCCGATTCGATCGAAACCTCTTTGAAGCAGGCGGACGGCATTGTCTCCATTCCGGTGCTGGGCGGAGAGGAGCGGCTCTACAGCGAAAAGCTGGCCTGCATCGACTGCGGTGTCAGTTATCCGGAGATTTCCCCCCGCTCCTTTTCCTTTAACAACCCCCACGGGGCCTGCCCGGATTGTACCGGCCTGGGCGAAAAGATCGAGATCGACCCAGAACTGGTGATTCCAGATCCCCGGCGTTCGATATCCAATGGCGCGGTTATTGCCTGGGACGGTATGGGAGGGGGCATAGACACCCTTTATATGCAGAAACTGGAAGCGGCCGCCGCTTATTTCCGGATCGGTCTGACCACCCCTGTTTACCAGCTTCCGCCTGAGCAGCAGAGAATCATTCTTTACGGTTCCCCCCAGAAAATCAAATTCAACATCAAAAGCAAAGAGAGCGGCAATAAATGGGAGTGGAACGGGATTTTCGAGGGGGTGATTCCCAACCTGGAACGCCGGTACAAACAAACCAGTTCCCATGCCATCCGCACCAGGATTCACCGCTATATGCGCAGCCGTCCCTGCCCGGCCTGCGGAGGAAGGCGCCTGCGGCCGGAAAGCCTGTCCATCAAATTGGGAAACCTGGATATCAGTCAGGTCTGCGCCTTGTCAATCGACAAAGGCGTCAGGTTCTTTCAGAGCCTGGAACTGGACAGAAATCAAGCCCTTATCGCCCGGCAGGTTCTCAAGGAGATTAACGACCGGCTCGGCTTTTTAATAAGCGTGGGTTTGGATTATCTTACCCTGGACCGCCAGTCGGGCACCTTGTCCGGAGGAGAGGCCGAACGGATCAGGCTGGCCACCCAGATCGGTTCCCGGCTGACCGGGGTGCTGTATATCCTGGACGAGCCTTCCATCGGCCTGCATCAACGGGACAACAACCGGCTTCTGAAGACCCTGGAGTCCCTCAGGCAAATGGGAAACTCCGTATTGGTGGTGGAACACGACGGCGAGACCATGAAAGCGGCCGATTACCTTGTAGATATGGGGCCGGAAGCGGGAATTCATGGAGGAGAAGTGGTTTCTCAGGGAACTCCGCAGGAAATAATGGCGGACAACGCTTCGGTTACCGGCCGGTATCTTTCCGGGAAAAAAAGGATTGAGATTCCCTCGAAACGGCGGAAGCCGACCAAAGACAGCATCAGGATTCTCGGAGCCTCGGAAAACAATCTCAAAAACATAGACGTTACCATTCCCCTTGGCCTGTTTTCCTGTTTGACCGGGGTTTCGGGATCAGGAAAAAGCAGCCTGGCGGTTAACA
>JBHHXV010000102.1:0-7701 GCA_046757225.1 bacterium | reverse complement strand
AGACCCATTTGCCTTAAGACGTGGGGCATTGGGAATCATCAGGATTTCCCTGAGAAACACCAACAGATTTAACCTTAAAGCGGCAATTAACAAGTCCTTGTCTTTTTATCCTGATTATAAGAATCCAGATAAAATCGCTACTGAGGTTTTTGATTTTTTCAAAGAACGGCTTAAACAGCTGAGGTTGGCGAAAGGTTACCAATATGATTTAGTGGAAGCGGCTCTGGAAAGCGACTGGAATGATATCCGTGATGTAGAGAAGCGAATGGACGCCCTGGTTGCAGTAAGTAAGCGGGAATCCTTTAATGATTTAATGATTACTTTTAAACGGGCCTCCCGGATTTTGCCTAAAGAAAGGCTGTCTCAAAGCCGGGTTTCTGAAAACCTGCTTCAGGAAGCGGCGGAAAAGAAACTCTTTGAATGTTTCCGGGAAATTTCTGAAGGAGTTGAACCATTGCTGCATGTTCAGAAATACCAAGCAGCTTTAGCTGAAATGGTAAAATTGAAACCATCCCTCGACACCTTTTTCGATCAAGTGATGGTAATGGATGAAGATGCCCGGTTGCGGGAAAACCGGCTGGCTTTATTAAATAATATTACTAATTTGTTCGGGCAGGTAGCGGATGTCTCGAAAATTGTTATATAATGTCTGCTCGAAAGTATGACCCCGGACCGGATAGTGGAACTGGTCAGGCAGGCCGGGGTGACCGGGGCTGGGGGAGCCGGTTTTCCCACGTACGCCAAGTACCGGAACCAGGCGGAACTGGTGATTGCCAACGGCGCCGAATGCGAGCCGCTGCTGTATACGGACAGAACCGTCATGGTCAGCCGGGCGGCGGAGGTGACCGAAGGTTTGTCCCTGGCTATGCGGACAGTGGGGGCGGAAAAAGGGGTTATCGCCTTAAAGCGTTATTACCGGCAGGCTATCCAGGCTTTAAAAGCGAACCTCAAGCCCGGACAGGAGATTTTTCTGCTAGATGATTTTTATCCGGCCGGGGACGAGTTCAACCTGGTATACGAGGTTACCGGAAAGGTGATTCCCGAGGGGGGACTTCCCCTGGAGGTCGGCGTGGTGGTGAGCAATGTCGGCACCCTGATGAATGTGGCGGCCGCCGCTGCCGGTCGGCCGGTAACCGATAAGTTTCTTACTGTGAACGGGGAGGTCGGGAAAGCGGGGGTGTATCAAGCCCCGGTGGGAACCGCTTTTAAAGAGGTCATCGAAGCCGCCGGAGGGACGGAGTTATCCGATTACGCGGTGATCAGCGGCGGCCCGATGATGGGAAGACCGGTCGACCCCGGCAAAACGGTGGTAACCAAAACCTGTTCCGGGATTCTGGTGCTGCCCCGGTGGCATAAACTGGCTGGTGAGTCAGACCTTGAAGCCGAGCTTTCCCGGGCCAGGTCAGCTTGCGAGGGGTGCCGGATCTGCACGGATCTGTGTACCCGTTATCTGCTGGGGCACCGGATCGAGCCGCATCTGGTGGTAAGAGCGCTCAGTTACGGCCAGGATGAAGCCCCGGAGCGGCTGACCGCCGCTTTTTTGTGCTGTCAGTGCGGTATCTGCGACCTGACGGCCTGCCCCTGCGGGTTGTCTCCCCGGGCTTTGTACAGAGGGGTGCGCTCTCAGTTCGACAGACACGGATTTAAAAACATTCATCATCAGAAACCGCCCGGCCCCCGGCTTGAGCGCTCAGGCAGAAAAATTTCCTCGGCCAACATTAAGCGCCGGCTGGGGATAAGCAAATACAATCAGGAACTGAGTTTTGTCAGAAACATTGCGGAGGTGAAGTCAGTGCGGATTCCTCTTTTACAGCATATCGGTCTGCCGGCCCGGCCAGTGGTCGCGGAAGGAAGCCGGGTAAAAAAGGGGCAGTTGCTGGCTGCCGCTCCTGACCGGGGTTTAGGAGTGGGAGTTCACGCTTCCCTGTCCGGGAAGGTGACCGAAATCAACAGTCACGAAATAGTGATTACCAGGACATGAGATTCTCTTACTTTTTCCGGAATTTTTTAGCGGCGGTCGTCAGTCTGCTGATTATCAACGGCTGTGGACAGGCTGACCTGAAAAATCTTTCCCATTTATATTACGAAAGAGGGGTAAGGAACAGCAATAAACAGGATTACGACAAAGCGATCATGTTTTTTAAGAAATCTTTAGAGGCCAACCCCGACTTTACCTTATCCAAGGGGGGGCTGGCCAAGGTTTATTACACTATCGGCAAGGATTTTATCCGGCGGGGCGATTACCCGAAAGCGATAGAGCATTATAAAATGGCGATGAAGTTCGATCCTTCTTCTGTTTCCGCCAAGAAGAAACTGTCTCGTCTTTATTACAACTATGGAATTCTTCTGTTTGAGAGCAATCGTTTTAAGAAAGCCGTTTCCACCTTGAAACTGGTTTTATCGATAGAGCCGGGAAATACCCATGCCCAGAAAAAGATCGCTCAGGTATACTTCGACCAGGCCAGGAAGGCCGCCCGGCGAAACGATATGGAAACCGCTGTAGCCGAATACCGCAAATCCCTGGAAATCGATCCCGATGATTTGCGGACCAAGAAATACCTTTCCAATTTATATATTGACAAGGGAAAGGAATTTCTGGTCTCTGGTAACACTGACGAGGCGATGAAATTATTTAAAAAATCCCTGGAAGTCTATCCCGAAGGCGAGATGGGAAAGGAGTATATGTCTGAGATGATGTTTCAGGCGGCGGAGAAGTCTCTGAGCGACAATAAGTTTGGCCTGTCGCTGGATTATCTTGATAAGAGCTTGGAAATCCGCCCTGATTTTCATAAGGGGCGGCGGAAAAAAGTAGCGGTTTACAGCTTGTGGGCCCAGCGCCTGACCCGGAAGAAAGAGATCGGCCCGGCTATAGAGAAATACCGGGAGGCCCTCTCGATAGATCCGAATTCAGCGGATAATCTTTTTAAAATAAGTATGCTGCTGGTGGAACAGGGAGAGTTGGAGGAAGCGAAGCAGCGGCTGGAGACTTCGCTGGAAATAAGGACCGACAACGTGGAAGCCATGCTTGTTCTGGGGAGAATCTATGAAAAGACCGGGAACCGGCTGGAGGCGATTCGTAAATTCGGAGCGGTTTTATCCATTGACCCGGATAACGAACAGGCGCAGATGGAATTAAACGCTCTCGAAGGGATATCCGAATGACTGTCGATAAGACCATTGTTATCCCCTTAAAAGACAAGTCCGAACTGGAAGATCGGGTCAACGCCTGTTTGCTGGTGGTTCAGGGCAGGGAGATCGGCAGGGATTATCGTCTGCGCCAGCCTGAATATTATCTGGGCCGGGATTTCAATTGCGAGATTATGATCCCGGAAACCTCGGTTTCCCGCAAACACGCTTATATCCAGCTCTCATACTCCCAGGAGCGGGAAGAATACGAGTATACTATCACTGATCTGGGGAGCACCAACGGAACTTACGTAAACAACAAGAAAATCACCAGCGTCTTTCTTCATGACGGCGATAAAATAAGGGTGGGCAACGTCATCTTGAAGTTTGAGTTAAGGGATGCCATAGATTTGAAGTTCCAGAAGGAGATCCAGAAACGTCTGAGATATGACGGCCTGACCAACCTGCTCACCAAGGAATCGTTTTATCTGGCCCTGGAAACGGAGATAGTCCGGGCTAAGCGTTACAATCTGCCGCTTTCCGTATTTATGATGGATCTGGATCATTTCAAAGAGGTTAACGACCGGTTCGGTCACCAGACCGGCAGCCACACCCTGCAAAAAGCGGGAGAACTGATCGGCAACACCCTCAGGTCAGTGGATGTTTCCGCTCGTTACGGGGGGGATGAATTTATTTCCTATCTGGTGGAGCAGGACAAGCGGGAGGCTTATATCGCCGCCACCCGCTTGCAGGAGGCTTTTTGTGCCAATACGTTCAGATATGAAAACAATGAAGTCAAGATCTCCATAAGTATCGGCGTCTCGCTCTTTCCCGTAGACGGCTCCAACCTTACGGAATTAGTAAAAACGGCGGATCAGGCCTTGTACAGAGCTAAAGAGAAGGGAAGAAATTGCGTCTGTTTATACTAATATGAAACTGGTAACCGGAAGCCAAATGCAGGATATCGACCTGCAAGCCATTAATACCTATGGTATACCTGGGCTGGTTCTTATGGAGAACGCCGGAATCAGGGTGGTTGATGAGATGTTCAGATCTTTTCCTGACTTAAGGAAAAGGCGGGTGATAGTGGTTTGCGGCAAGGGTAATAACGGAGGGGACGGCTTTGTGGTGGCCAGGCATCTCCACAACAAGTCGGTTAATGTGCAAGTCGTTATGTTAGGTCAGGCTACTGCTTTGCCTCCCGACGCCTTTACCAATTATTCGATTTGCGCCAATATGCAGATCCCTGTTATAAAGCTGTTAACCCAAAACCACCTCAAGCTTCTGGAAAAACTGCTGCAAAGCCAGGTCAGCATAGTGGTTGACGCGATTATGGGAATCGGTTTTTCCGCTGATTTGAAGCCGTTTATCGCCCGGGTGGCGGATATTATCAATGCTTCGGAAGCCAAGGTGGTGGCCGTGGATATACCCACCGGCCTTTCTTCGACTACCGGTCATGCGGATAAATCGGCCGTCAAAGCCGACCTGACCGTAACCTTTGCCCTGCCTAAGATCGGTCATTATCTGCTTTCCTCAAGAGAGCTGACCGGAGCATTAAAAGTGACCGATATCGGTATCCCGCCCGTTGTTTACGAGAAGGATGACAATCTAAGGGTTGATTTGTTAACCAAAGAAAGGGTAAAATCATGGATTCCTGTCAGACGGGCTGATTCCCATAAGGGTACCTATGGTCATACCCTGGTGGTTGCGGGGAGCAAGGGAATGTCCGGAGCGGCGGTAATGAACGCCCTGGGAGCGTATAAGGCGGGTGCCGGCAAGGTTACTCTGGCGGTGCCGGAATCTATCTTAGATCAAGTTGCCTCTCAAGTACCGGAGATGATGACTGCCACCTTGCCGGAAACCGACCAGGGTTATCTGTCCCAGAAAGCGATTGTTCCCGTTCTGAATCTTTCCAAAGGCAAATCTGTTCTGGTGATCGGTTCCGGGTTGTCGAACGAGACGGAGATACGGGCTTTAGTTGCGGAATTGATTAATAAAATGGAAATACCCATGATTATTGATGCCGACGGTATTAATGCCATAAAACTGGCTGCTCTTAAATACGCCAATATCCCGGTTATTTTGACCCCTCACCCCGGAGAGATGGCCGCCTTGTTGGATATCAGCACTGCGGATGTTCAGGAAAACCGCCTGGACGCGGCGCAGAAGACCGCGAAAGCCTCAAAAAGTTATTTCCTTTTAAAGGGCAATCATACGGTCATAGCCGGACCGGACGGCAATACCTTTGTCAACACCACCGGTAATCCGGGAATGGCTACCGGTGGAGCCGGCGATGTCCTTTCCGGCATGATCGGAGGACTGATCTCCCGGGGGTTGAAGCCGTTGCCGGCAGCGGCGGCCGGAGCGTTTATTCACGGCCTGGCCGGAGACATTGCCGCCGGAGAGTACGGGCAGGAGTCTATGATGACCGGTGATATAATAAATTCAATTGCGGAAGCTTATCGAGAGGTTACTTGTTAATGTCTATTTTTGACAACGATCAGAACCAGGAGCAGGATCCCTGGCAGAAGCTGGCGGAAAGCCGTAAAAAAAACCAGGAGGGGCCCCCTCAACTGCCTTTACCGGAGATAAAAGTGCCAAAACCCTGGATTATTCTGCTGGCGGGCTTGATCTTCTGGCTGGGGTCGGGCGTTTTCATTGTTCACCCTGACGAGCAGGCGGCAGTGCTTCGTTTTGGAAAACAGTATAAGGTGGTGGGACCGGGATTGAACTGGCATCTGCCTTATCCTATAGAGGTTGAGGAGAAAGCCAAAACAACTGAGGTGAAACGGGTGGAGGTCGGTTTTAGAACCATTGACCCCGGCCCACCGGCCAGGTACCGGGAGATCCTTTCCGAAGCGCAGATGCTTACGGCAGACGAGAATATCTTGAACGTCCAGATGGTGGTTCAGTACCGGATTAAAGATATCAAAGACTATCTGTTCAGGGTTCAGACCCTGGAAAAGGCTGTCCGGGATGTCTGTATCGCCTCTCTGCGAAGCGTAATAGGGATCACCAATATCGACGATGCTTTGACTACTGGGCAGTCAGAGATTCAACAGCAGGTATTGGAACTCGTTCAGGCAACCTTGGATCTCTATAAATCCGGCATAAAGATCGAACTGGTGAAGTTGCAGCAGGTGTTTCCTCCCCAGGAGGTAATCGCCGCTTTTAAAGACGTGGTTTCCGCTACCAAAGACAAACAGAAACTGATCAACAAGGCGATGGGATACAAAGAAGACGTTCTTCCCAAAGCCAGAGGAGAGGCGGCGGCCAGGGTACACAAGGCGATGGCTTACAAGGACGAGAGAGTCAAGCATTCCCAGGGAGACGCGAACCGGTTTCTGGCTATCCTCAAGGAATACAAACAGGCAAAAAAAGTTACCAGAAAACGGATGTACCTGGAAACCATGAGCGAGATTCTGCCCGATATGAAAAAATATCTGATGAGTTCGAAAGAGGGTGGAGAGGTTTTGAATGTGCTCCAGCTTAAAACCAACAATCCCTTGAAATAACGAGGTTTTATGAAAGAAAATAAATTACCGGTCCTGATAATAGCGGTATTTCTGCTGGTATCCGGCCTGAATCTGGTCTTTTATATTGTAAACGAGCGGCAGCAGGTGGTGGTTACCAGGCTGGGAAAGCCGGTTCGGGTGGTCAAGGAGGCCGGGCTGTATCTGCGCACCCCTTTTGTGGAGCAGATAAACTATTTCGATAAAAGGTATCTGGATTACGATTCCCTTCCCACCGAGCTTTACACCAAGGATAAACAAACCCTGGTGATCGACAATTTCTGCCGCTGGAGAATAACCGATCCCCTGCTTTTCCTGCAGGCGGTGCACAATGAGGCGGGGGCGCAAAGCCGTCTGGACGATATCGTCTACTCGGAACTGAGAGAAAAAATCAAGCACCGGCTGCTGACCGAGGTGGTCAACTCTATCAACAGTAACCTGATGAAGCAGATTACTCTTGCCAGCAATGAGAAAACCGGGAAATTCGGGGTCGAGGTAATCGATGTTCAAATAAAGAGTTTGAATCTTCCTCCTGAAAACAAAAAACATCTTTTTGAGGAGATGAGGGCGGAAAGGGAACGGAAAGCCAAGAAATTCCGCTCCGAGGGGGAAGAAGAAGCCACCAAGATTCGAGCGGACACTGACGAGGAGAAAGCCGCGATTCTGGCCACCGCTTACAAAAAAGCGGAAATAGTCATCGGCGCGGCTGATGCCGAAGCCACTAAAATTTACGCGGCCGCCTATAACAAAGACCCGGAATTCTATTCTTTTTTACGGACTTTGAAAACCTACAGGAACACCATGAAAAAGAAATCTACCGCCATTCTTACCCCTGATACGGAATTGATGAAGTATTTCCAGGGGGAGAAATCACGCTGAATATCTCCGGAATATCTTAAAAATTTCCCAGGGGGTTCTTAAAAACTGTAAAAAGGTTACCTTTGATCCCTTCTTGTCCTGCCAGCCGTTAAGCGGTATTTCAAAAACTGCTTTAAGGGTCTCTTCCTTTCCCCGTTCGGTGATGATTCTCATTAAAAGTTCCACGTCAAAAAGCCATCTTGTG
>JBHHXV010000101.1:0-7709 GCA_046757225.1 bacterium | reverse complement strand
GTATGGACGTTGGCCTGATTCATTTTCTGGGGTCTGGCAAATGTCAGCCAAGTTTTATGAAATAGACCGGGTTAATATGGAAAGAATGATTGTAAATAATGTCTCAAAGAAATTCAGAATAGGTTCTGCCAAGAAAGAGCGGGCTTTAGCCAGGTTCGTTTATTTTTTTTCCGGAAGGGAATCGAAAAGAAATCTCTGGGTAATGAAAGATATTTCCTTTCGCGTTCAGGCAAAGGAAATTGTCGGGATTATCGGGGAAAACGGTTCAGGAAAGAGCACCCTTCTGAGAATTGTCGCTGAAATATATGATAGAAATTCCGGCACAATAGAAATTAAGGGTAAGATTATCCCCTTAATAAACCTTAAGATCGGCATGAAACCGCTCTTGTCCATGAAAGATAATATTTATGTAATCGCTTCTCTTTTTGGTCTGCCGCGAAAAGAGATAAAAAAGAGATTCTCTGCTATGATTGAGTTCTCGGAACTGGGTGATTTCGTTAATACCAAGATATATCAATTTTCCCGGGGGATGCTGCAAAGGCTTACCTTTTCGGTGGCGGTTCATTGCCGTCCGGAAGTTCTGTTATTGGACGAGATTTTTGAGGTTGGGGATGAGAAATTCAGGATTAAGAGCGCCGGTAAAATTAAAGAGCTGGCTGACAACGGCGCCGCAGTGCTGATCGTAAGCCATAATTTGGATCTGGTTGCCAGGTATTGCGACCGGGTCATCTGGGTTGAAAGGGGAAGAATTAAACAACAAGGCAGACCAAAGGGAATCATAAATGATTATCTGGTGAAAATGAATGATGTCTCCCAAACGTAATTACACTTATGAACAGACCGGGTTTAAGGCAGGTACAAATTGACCATTGAAGAACAAATAGAAATTTTCAAGCGGGGGGCCGATGATATTCTCCCCTCCAAAGAAGCTTTGGCCAAAAAGCTTTCCCTGGGAAAGCCGTTAAAGATTAAAATGGGCGTGGATCCGACCGCCTCCGATCTGCATCTGGGGCATACGGTTCCCCTTAACAAACTGAAACAGCTTCAGGAAATCGGCCACCATATCCAGTTCCTGATCGGGGATTTCACCGCCCAGATCGGCGACCCCTCCGGCCGCTCGAAGGCCAGGCCGCCCCTGTCCAGGGAAGAGGTGCTCCAGTTCGCCCGAAGTTATACTGACCAGGTGTTCAAGATTCTCGATCGGGAAAAGACCGAGGTCGTTTACAATGGAGACTGGCTGGAAGAACTTACCCTTAAAGACGCCATCCGGCTTTTATCCAAAACCACCGTAGCCAGAATTCTGGAGCGGAACGATTTTGAAAACCGCCTTAAAAACGATCAGCCGATTCATCTGCATGAAATATTTTACCCGCTTCTTCAAGGGTATGATTCGGTAGCCTTGGAAAGCGACGTGGAAATAGGAGGGACCGACCAGCACTTTAACCTGTTGATGGGACGCCAGTTGCAGCAGGCCTACGGCCAGGAACCCCAGATATTGTTGACCCTGCCGCTGCTCAGAGGAACCGACGGCCGGCAAAAGATGTCCAAGAGTTATGGTAACCACATCGGCATCAATGAAGACCCCAGAACCATGTTCGACAAAATCCTGTCAGTGCCGGACCAGCTCACCCTGGAGTATTTTACCCTGTTAAGTGATATTTCCGGGGCCGAGCTGAAAGAGATCGAAAACGGTCTGGCTGATTATGACAGGAACAAATCCGACGACCATCGCTTTCACCCCCGGAAGCTCAAAGAGAGACTGGCCCGGGAGATTGTCACCTTTTATCATGGCGATTATCATCAGATCGGCTCGGTGACCATCTCTTGTTTAGCGGATAATCGCATCGGGGTGGTCACCCTCCTGTCCGAAACCGGCATCTGCTCCTCAAAGAGTGAGGCCAGACGTCTGATTAAACAAAAAGGGATCAAGATAAACGGCCGGCTGGCAGAAGATACGGTAATCACCCTCAACGAGGGGGACGTGATATCCAAAGGGAAAAAAATCAAAAAACGAGTGATCATAACCCCTCAGCATACATGATTCCCGAATTATTCGGGCTTGACAACCAGGCTTCAGGTGCTAAAATTTATCTGAATATTCCTATTTAACTCAGGTTCTAAATTCTTGCAAGATAACACGAGAATCCCTCATTCCGGTCTGATTCGATATCAACTGGCAATAATTTTTCTTTTTATTCTGCCCGCCTGCCTGTTCGGAACCGCGAAAAAACGGACAAACAAGTTCACTGCCTTCGGTAAATATAACAATATCGTATTTGAGTATGCTCACCACAGTTCCGCGGTAAAATTACCGCCCGGATTCGCCGATGATTTCTCCGATCAGCTCGCCCTCTTGTTGGATAGAGAGTACCCGGATAAGTTCAAACGGATAAAACGAACCAGTAAGCACTTGGTAAATAATTATGTTCTGGTTTCCGTATCCGTAAACAGTTATCTGGATCTTTCCAACAAAATGAGCAAATTCCGCTCCCGCTTTCTGGGAGACCGTCTTTCTGTGGCTGTCAGCGTAAAAGACGGATTCACCGGCGACCCCATTATGAAAACCATAATATTCGATTCCAACAAGAAACGGCAGGTACGTATAAGACCCGAAGGGGATATTAAGGAATATATAGCCGGAGCGCTCGATTATATTGTGGAAGCTATCGGAGAACACCAATTTGAATAACTGGAGATAAAATAAGTGTTTACCAACAAAAAGATCCGATTTGGTGTCATATTCGCTTTGATTTTCTGGGCGGCCTGCGGAGTACCGGGCAAAAAGATCGTTTACCTTTCCGAGCGGCTGGATTATATCCCGCCCGGTTTTCAGAACAAACAGCTGGAGATCTCCCTGGAAGAATTCAAGGATTTAAGGAAAGATACTGTCATCGCGGAAATAAAAGAAAGAGAATTTAAAATAGAGACCCCCAATGATATCAAACCGGTCATTACCGATGGGCTCAAAAAAGAGCTGCAGCGGTTGGGGTATATCATCAAGGACCGGGCGAAATATGTGGTTACGGGTGATATAAACAATTTCTCTGTTTTTCACGTGGAGGCCCAGAACCCTTACCTGTTAAGCAATATTCAGCTTACCGTCAGGATAAGGGAACGCCTGGGAGGAAGGGTGGTGTTCGAGGATTATGTGATTGCCGGAGTCAAGGATAGTATCTTCTTTACAGAAAACAAGAAAGAATATATAAGAACCCTGAACCTGGGTTTGATAAAAGCGCTTCATAAAATACTTCGTCTGGAGAAGTTCCACCAGGTATTATCCGGAAAGAAACCCTGACCTATTGGTACAACTTGCCCAGTGACCGGCTTTCCTTGTATTCCCTCCACCAGAACCTGACCTTCTTCAGCCATCCCCTAACGGGGGGGGTGACGTCCTTAACGCAGCGGAAGGTTATATTGGATTCCGGTTTGCCCGGCTCGGCAAACCCCCGAAAAGTGGTGGTAAAGAAATGACGGATATAATGGGGAGGTTTTTTGTCGAAGTTGACATTGTCCACCTTGGATTTCCTCACGGAAATATAGCTGTTCAAGGGAGGAAAGGTGCCGGAGGATGAGCCGCTAGGATTATAAAATTCTTTTCTGGTGTAACCGTTACCGGCATAAGACCGGTAAAGCGAGCGGGTCCACTCCCTGGGGCGGGTGGACATCAGCATCACCCCGTAGACACTTCTGTCAAAATCGGTCAAAGGGCTGTCTACCGGCAGATACAGCCCGTCGTGTTTTTCCTTCCGTTGCCTGGCCACCTCGATTATGTTTGAGGCGGCAGCGTCATAATTTTTTCCCCAGGGAAATTGATTGTCCGCTACGCCCCGGGCCGCTTTTTCCCATTCCGCCTCATGGGGAAGACGCTTGCCGGCCCAGGTCGCATAAGCGTCAGCGTCATACCAGCTGACATCCACTACCGGACTCCGGTAAATATCGTGATCAATCTCTTCGGCGTAACGCTTCTGCAGGATCAATTTATCATTTAAAGAGCGGCCGGTTTTTTCGGCAAACAGCAGATACTGCCCCAGGGTTACCGGGTATTTATCTATGAGAAAATCGTTCAGGTAAACCTCATGGGCAGGGATCTGGTCAATAAAGGCCTCCTTGTAGCCGTTCCACATCTGACGTTTCAGGATCTTCTTGAGAGGCTCCTCATCCATCCCGACCTTAACCGGCCCGGCCGGAATCAGGATCATCCCGCTTTCCGGAAGGGGTCCGGCGCCTCTCCCCAGACGTAAAGGAGAAGCGGCTCCGGCATGAAAGGGAAACAGGAAAGAAATATAGATAAGAATATTAATGAAGAGAGCAGAACTCTTCATAATCAACCAATTCAGTAATGGAGGGATTTTCGCCGCACATCGGACAGGCCGGGTCTCTATGGAGTTTCAGTCTGCTGAATTCCGCGGTCAGGGCGTTATAGGCGCTGAGCGTTCCCACCAGAGGTTTTCCTATTCCCAGGATTACCTTCAGGCACTCCACCGCCTGGAGCACTCCGATTATCCCGGCAATCGCTCCCAGTACCCCGGCCTGCTGGCAGCTGGGGGCCATTCCCGGGGGGGGTGGCTCCGGATAAAGACAGCGGTAACAGGGACTTATCTCATTCCTGGGGTCAAAGACCGTGCATTGGCCGTCAAACTGAAACAGGCTTCCATGAATCACCGGTTTTTTCAGCATTACAGCAGCGTCATTGACCAGGTAGCGAGTGGGAAAATTATCGCACCCGTCCACGATCACATCGTAATCCCCGATCATCTCCAAGGCGTTTTCCGAGCTGATTCTTTCGTTATAAGTATTAACCTTGACATCGGGGTTAAGGCCGGTCATGGTTTCCCGGGCCGATTCCACCTTGGGCCGGCCGATATCGTTATTACTGTGGATTATCTGGCGCTGTAGATTGCTGAGATCCACCTCATCGGCATCGGCGATACCGATAGTTCCGATTCCGGCGGCCGCCAGGTAATAACCGGCAGGTGAGCCGAGCCCTCCGGCGCCAACCAGGAAAGCCCTGGATTCCAGCAGCTTTTTCTGTCCCTTGCCTCCCACCTGTTTTAAGATTATATGCCGGCTGTACCGGTTTATCTGCTCTTCTGTCAACTCCACTTTTCTTGCCCCTTACTGCTATATATTATATTGAATAAGAATGGTTTGATTTCGGCTGCTCCCACATTACCGTGCTCAGATAGCGGTCTCCGGAATCAGGAAATACGGTTACGATAACGCCTTTATCAAGCTTGTCCGCCAACTCCATGGCGCCGCACATGGCAGCCCCTCCCGAATGCCCGACCAGCAACCCCTCCTCTTTGGCCAGGCGATGTTCCCACTCATAAGCGGCTTCCGTGGAAACAAAGATGGAGTCGTCCAGCACCTTCCGGTCATAGATGCCGGGAACAATGGATGTGGCTATATGTTTCAATCCCTCCAGCCCGTGCATGGGGCTGTCCGGCTCCAGACCGTAGACCTTGATGCGGCTGTTTTGCTCCTTCAGGTAACGGCCGGTTCCCATCACTGTTCCGCTGGTTCCCACCCCGGCGATAAAGTGGGTAACCCTTCCGCCGGTCTGCCGTATAATCTCCGGGCCGGTAGTATTGTAATGGGCCTGCCAGTTGGCTTCGTTATCGTACTGTCCGGGAAGAAAATAGATGTCTGGATTTTCCTGGTAAATCTTTTTAGCCAGAACCTGAGCACCGTCCGAACCTTCAAAAGGGCTGGAATAAATGATGTCGGCTCCGTAAGAGGCGAGGATTTTTTTTCGTTCGATATTGGCGTTTTCCGGCAATACCAGGCAGACCTTGTATCCCAGCACCGCTCCGATCATGGCGTAAGCGATGCCGGTGTTGCCGGAAGTGGAATCCAGGATTATCTTATCCCTGGTCAGTTGACCGGTCTTTTCCCCCTCCCTGATCATATTCAGGGCGGCCCGGTCTTTTACCGACCCTCCAGGGTTGAACCATTCCGCCTTGGCATATATCTCCACATTTTTGTTTCTGCTTCGTAACCGCTCAAATGATAATAACGGGGTATTTCCTATACTGGCTAAAATAGACACCAATTATGTCCCGCAGATCATCCGGTTCTTTCCTGTCCTCTTGGCTTCATACAGGGCACTATCAACTCTTTTAATAAATTCATATTTGGTATTGATGCTTTTCTGGGGAACAGTAGCTATTCCCCCGCTCACCGTAATGACAAACTCGGAATCATCAAAGAAATCATTAAACTCGCTCCTGATCCGTTCCCCCAGTCTTTTCGCTGTTTTTTCCGCCCCCTTCTGGTCTATTTGAGGAAGCATCAGCATAAACTCCTCTCCTCCGTAACGGGCGGCCACGTCAATCACCCGGACGGAATCAATCAATATTTGAGCCAGTTTCACCAGCACCTCATCTCCGGTCTGATGTCCGAAACAATCGTTAACCCGTTTGAAATCATCGATATCGATCATAATAAGAGAAAGCAGGGTATCATATCGGGCTGCCCTGGAGAATTCTTCAGCCAGCCTTTCCTGGAAGTAAACGTGATTATACAACTGAGTCAGTCCGTCCCGGATAGACATTTCCAATAAATGGGAATTGGCGTGTTCCAGTTTCAGCAGCAGATCCGTTTTTTTGGTGATGGCGCCGATCAGAGAGGTATTGGAATCTTTCAATTCTTTAATGTTCTCCAGCAACTCCGAAGTGGTACTCTTCATCTGGCTCAGCAGAAAGTCTCTTTCCTCAACCACCAAAGTCCTTTCTATGTTTTCCTTAACCACAAACATTATTTCCTTATTGTCAAACGGCTTATTTATATAATCACTGGCCCCCTTTTTCAAAGCTTCCACCGCCACCCCTTCCGAACCGAAAGCGGTCATAATTATCACCGTCGCCTCCTGGTTTATCTTTTTAATCTCGCGCAATACCTCCAAGCCGCTCATAACCGGCATATTAACGTCAAGCATGGTTAAGGTGGGGCGGTATTTATTATAAGCCTTGATTCCATCCGGCCCATTCTTGGCGGTAAAGACCTCATATCCCACGGAAGAAAGGCGCATTTTCAGAAGCTTTAAGGTTTTAGGGTCATTATCGACCACCAGTATGGATAAAACACTGCTATTTCCACCCATTGCCCAACCTCTTCACTTTCTGGTTGAATTTCTGTCCGTCAGTTTCCACTCTGGTCTTATATTCCTGAATCACCCGGCAAACCTCTTTTGTTTCTATTGGTTTGGTAAAGCAAAAGGCAAAACCGGCCGCCAGAATATCATCCACATCTCCAGGCATGGCCGCGGCGGTTATGGCAATAAACGGGGTGGTTTTGTACCTGTCTTGAAGGCGCAGGACGGAGACGATCTCTTTCCCGTTCATATCGGGAAGCTGAATATCCAGAAGGAACAGATCTATCTGATTATCATCGGCTAAACGTATGCCGGTTTTTCCGTCGGCAGCCTCCAGTAATTCCACGCCCTGACTATTCACTATCATCCTCATAAGACGAAGGCTTCTCTCATCATCTTCCACCAGAAGAATTTTCATGACACACCACAATTATATTATAAAAAGTAATATTTATACTATAATTAAATTATAATTGTTTTATATTATATGACAAGTTGTTATTAGGTGGAAATTCCATCTTATGCTTGACCGATATTTTAGACAACCTTTCTCAATAATGTCAAATCAGGTACAGATGATTGTCGGGCAGGAATCAGGGGGCCATAATTTCTGCTT